>CACKXX010000005.1 GCA_902604265.1 uncultured Pelagibacteraceae bacterium
TTCATAAAGTGATACAAAATTATAAATGTGTTTCATAATACCGTCTTGAATAGAAAAAACCATCATTGCTAACAAAATGAAAAGTATTCCTCTAGGATTATTATTTTTTTTAGACATTAGCCCGTATATCACAGAATTATTCAGATTAAGATAAAATTATTATGAAATTTTTATTGTTTAGGAAAGTAATCTTGCAAGTCACCTTCTCTATAAACATCAGTTGTACTACAATGCAAACTTCCACCAAAGCCATAAGCTTCTCTAAAGTCTACAGGTAAAACTTCCATTCCTAACTTATCAAGTTGTTCAGCTTGATAAATTTCACTTTTTTCTACACATACTGTTTTTGGATCTAAAACTAAAATATTCATTGATAACCATATTGAATAATAAGTTAGAGGAGGAGGAGAATTATGTGCTGGTTGTGCTGCTTCAATAATTTCCCAACCGTTATCTTCAAAAAGTTTCCTTTGTTCTTTTGGAAGTTTTCGTACAGGGTTATTTAATATTAGACCAGGTCTTATTGGTGTAAAAGTTGCATCTATATGAATAGGGTAAGGATCTCCTGGAAAATTTACAGTATGAACACGATGATTAGGAAAATGTCTTTTTAACCAGTCAATACCTTTTAAATTTGTTGTAAAACCATGTTGAACAATTAAATCTTTACCAAATCTTAATATATCTGCTGCATCAAAAAGAGGCTCTTCTTCAGTTGTTACAAAATATTTTTTTTCAGCCCACTCCAATCTTTGTTCAATGCTTACTTCATCTGACAAATAATTTTTATGATAATCTTTATCTGTCAACCTAGGTTTAGGAGCTGACTCATGCTTCATTCTAGGATCTTCCATAAAGTATTGTTGTATCAATGGTCTATAAGCTAAATATTCAAACCATCTGCATCGAAAACTCATAGTTGCCTCTAACATTTCTTTTCCAACAGTAATAATTACATCTCTAGATGGCATACATCCAAACATGTGTTCTGCTTTCCAGTCTGGTGTAGCGATTTTTTCATCAAATTTTAAAGGAGTTGGTCTATCAACTCTTATCCCTCTATTCTCTAATGTTTTTACAAATTTATCTAAAAGTTCATTTGCTTTATCAATTGAATCTTGAGTTCTTCTACCGTGTTTTCCTTTCATAACAGAATCTGGTGGTATTTTTACATCTACAGCAGGTTCTGGTGCTGGTATACAACAGTTATCTGCTCTGCCAACAATTACATGTTTTAAAGGGTCCCATTCATTCCAGCTACTTACAATAGTTTTTTTCATACAAGTTAAAAAAGTAAATTAATTAATATATATTTTCAATAATAATATTTTTAGTTTAGTGTGTATACAATGAAAAAAATTCTATTATTAATAATTTTGTTATCAATGAGTTTTACTTATGCTATTGCTCATCAACCAAAACTTATAAAGTACTCACCTTCTTCAAATAAACCCCATGATGTAATTGAACCAGAAATCTCAAAAGCCTATTATGGAAAACTAATTGGTGAACCACACTATTATAAAATCGAAAGCAATATTGAATTTTCATTTTATGCAGGAATTACCATTCCTAAAATTAATGATAATGTTAAATGGATTTCACTTGAGGTGCTTGATGAAAATAATAATTCAATTTTTTATGAAGATGGTAGAGAGTATAATTGGAAGGCATGGTATGAACCTTACGCAAGAGACTGGTATTGGATTGGTCCTCAAATAGGCATTCATAACAATAAAGAATTTAAAGAGAGTTTAAAACTTGAAGCCGGAACTTATATAATTAAAGTTTTCAATGATGATAACCAGGGAAGCTATTCTTTAGCTGTAGGAGATATAGAATTTTTTGGTGCAAATATATTAGAAAAAATATCAATTTGGGCTCCCATACTTTTTTATATTGGACCTTATATGGATATTTTCTATTGGAATAAATTTGATTTTAAAGCATACATACCTCATTTAGTTATTATAATTATTTTACTTATTCTTTATTGGTCAATAAAAAAAATTTTTTTTCGAAAAAAAAAATATTTTAATTAATTTAAAATTGAGTCTGCGCCTTTTTCAGCAATCATCAAAGTTGGTGCATTTAAGTTAGCGCTTGGTATTTCAGGCATTACAGATGCATCAATAACCCTTAAGTTTTGAATTCCTTTTACTTTTAGATTTTCATCAACAACTGCCATATCGTCTATACCCATCTTACAAGTACCACATGGATGATAAGCAGTTTCAGCTTTAGATCTGATATATTCATTCAACTCTTCATCTGATTGTGCTTCTGTTCCTGGACCGATTTCTTTTCCTGAATGTTTTGCCAAAGAAGGTTGTGCTAAGATTTTTCTTGCAACATGTATACATTCTCTAGTTTGTTTTAAATCATCTTCATCTTCCAAATAATTAAATAAAATTTTAGGATAGTCATATGGGTTTGATGAATTAAGAGTTATTAATCCTCTGCTTTTTGGATGGTTAGGGCTAGCATGCAATTGATAACCATGTGAACTTGGGTTAACTAAGCCATGGTCAATAACAAACGATGGAAAGAAATGAAATTGAATATTTGCAATTTCTCTTTCTGGAGAAGATTTTGCAAAACCTCCAGCTTCTAAATAAGATTGAGAACATGGTCCAGATTTAGATAAAAACCATTGTATTCCAGCTAAAACTTTTGGAATTATTTTAGTATAAGTATAAAGAGTATCTGGTGTTTTACATTCTTGCATAATGTAAGTTTCTAGATGATCTTGAAGGTTTCTACCTACGCCTTTTACATCGTTAACAACATTAATTCCTTTTTCCTTTAAATGATTTGCATCACCAATTCCAGAAAGCATTAGTAATTGTGGCGAATTAATTGAACCACCACTTAATATTATTTCTTTATTGGCATAAATTTTTTCAATTTTATTTTTAATTTTTACCTCAATACCTATGGCTTTTTTTCCATCAAAAATAATTTTTTCTACAAATGAATTTGAAAAAATATTTAAATTTTTTCTACTTTTTGCTGGGTTCAAATAATATCTAGCTACACTAGCTCTTTCTCCTTTATGAATAGTAGTATCAAACATTCCAAATCCTTCTTGATGTTCACCATTCATATCAGGATTAATTTTATGTCCAGCTTCAGAAGCTGCTTCTAAAAAAGCACCAAATAAAGGATTATCATTTTTTGATTGGTTAACAGGTAGCAAACCAAAAGAACCTCTATATTGATTTTCTCCTTCAGACCACGTTTCAATTTTTTTAAAATAAGGTAAAATTTTTTCATAAGACCAAGATTTTAATCCAAAGTTTTCCCATCTTTCATAATCATTTTTATTCCCTCGAACAAAAACCATTCCATTATGAGCTGAACAGCCTCCGATCATTTTTCCTCTTGGACAAAATAATCTTCTATTATTTAAATGTGGTTCTGGTTCAGAATAGTATTTCCAATTATATTTTGGATCATGCATGGTGTAAAGAAGAGCAAGCGGCATTTTAACTTTCCAAATATCACTTGGTCCTCCTGCTTCAAAAACTCCAACTTTATGATTGGCATTTTGTGACAATCTATTTGCTAGAACACATCCCGCTGACCCAGCACCAATAATTAAATAATCGTAATTCATTTAAGTGATGCTTTTAATAAATCTTTGTACTGAATGATATCTTTTATTTTGAGGCCTACTTTTTTTGCCGCTTCATCAAACTTTCTAACCTTTATAGCTTCTTTAAAAAACTCTTCTTTTTCAAATAATTTAGCTTCTTTTCCATTTAATAGACCTCCTTGAAGTTCAAGACTTACGATTGAGGCATTTGATAATTTATTATAATACTTTTTATCTCGAGCAAGATATCTCTTAGCCATAACGTGATGTTTGATTGGTTCAACGATTTCTCTTTTAAAAAATTTTTTTAAATATTCATAACCTATATCTTCATGTTTACCATCCTTATTTTTTCTAACTAATTCATCAGGGTCATCTAAAATGAAATGTCCATAATCATGAAGTAAACAAGAACAAATCAAAAAATCTTTACTCTTTGACTTTTCGGCAATCATTGCTGCTTGAATCATGTGTTCAGAGATTGTTACATTTTCTCCAATATAAAGTGATTTATTATTTTTAAAATTACTTATAATTTTTTCAATTATATCCATTAACTATTTTGGATTATCTCCTTGAATTGCAATTCTATCCATTATTCTTTCATGACCAAGACCTCTTCCTGGGAAAAAGTCGGTTAAGCCTTGGTGTTGAGTACTTCTATTATCCCAAATTGCAACTGCATTTTCTGTCCACTTAAACCTACATGTAAAATCTAATCTTTCCTGATGTTCAAATATTTTTTTTAAAATTTCATCACTTTCTTTTTTATCCATATCAATAATTCTTTTCGTATACATAGAGTTAACATAAAGAATTTTTTTCTTTGTTTCAGGATGAGTTCTAACTATGGGATGTTCGTTAGAGTATTCATCTAAATTTCCATTTCCTTCCATTTCTGTATATTTATCTACGAATGCAGCCGCACCCAAAGAACTATGAATTGCTTTTTTTCCTTCTATTTTCTTTTTAATTTCTTCATCAAGCGTTTGATAAGCAATCTCCATATTTGAAAACATTGTATCACCACCCACTGGAGGGATTTTTCTTGATCTTAAAATAATTACTTTTGTCGGTTTTGGATTATAGCTAACATCTGTATGCCATGTTTCTCCCCATTGATGTTTTTCATCTGCTCCCTTAATTATTCTAATAATTTCTGGATAATCTTTTAAACTTTTTACATAGACATGTTTTTCTAATGGACCAAATTTTTTAGCTAAATTAATTTGCTCATCACAAGTAATATCTTGATCTCTAAAAAAAAGAACTTTGTGTTCAAGCATCAGGTTATTAATAACTTCCCAATTTTCTTTTGAAGAGTCTTTTAAATTTATACCTTTTATTTCTGCTCCTAATGCACCAGATAATAATTTTAATTTCATATTATTTTTTTAATTTACCTATAAATTTTAAATTTTCATTTTTAAATTTTGCATTATTTTCACTAATAAAACTATCCATTATTTTAGTTCTTTGTTGATCAAATTCAGCTACTTTTCTTTTATTTAAATCAACGTGTAGAGACAACATTTCTATAGTTGATGAAAGTTTTTTTGATTTTTTTTCAATCATTTCTAACCTAAAATGAAGTCTTTTTTTATCGTGATCAAAAAAGGTTAACATTATTTCTACTTCATCTCCCTCTTTGACTTCGCTATCGTAGGTAGTATTAGTTTCAACTACCATAGTACTCATTCCACTTGTTTTTGCAGAATGCTCACCCATATTAAATTTTTCTAAAATAACCTCCCAAGCTTTATCAAAAATTAACACATAGTAAGCCATGTTGAGGTGTTTATTGTAATCTGTCCACTCAGATTTAATTATTTCATTTGAAACATGAACTGACATATTTTTATTTCCCAAGACTTAATTTGATAGTATAAATCTAATAATTAAAATGAACAATAAAGTATTTATATCTTGCGCTGTTACAGGGTCAGGCGATACTGCTGGAAAACATCCCGATTTACCAAAAACACCGGAGCAGATCGCTACCGCCGCTATAGAATCAGCTAAGGCTGGAGCAGCAATAGCACATATTCACGTTAGAGAAGAGGATGGAACACCAAGCAGAAGATTAGAATTATATAAAGAAGTTGTAGATAGAGTTAGATCTAGTGATACCGATGTTGTTTTAAATTTAACTACAGGAATGGGTGGAGATTTAGATATCGGACAAGGAAAAAACCCTCTAGATTTTGGCCCAATGACTGACATGGCAAATGTGATGGAAAGAATAGCAAATGCAGAACAATTTTTACCAGAAATATGCACGCTTGATTGTGGAACTCTAAATTTTGGTGATAGCTCTGTTATTACAGTAAATACACCTAACGATTTAAGAAAGGCTGCAAAAAGATTACAGGAAATAAATGTAAAACCAGAAATTGAAGCTTTTGATTTAGGAAATATGTGGTTTGGCGCACAACTATATAAAGAAGGATTGTTAAACGATCCTCCAATGTTTCAAATGTGTCTTGGTATACCATGGGGAGCACCAGCCACACCTTTAGCAATGCAAGCAATGAAAGATATTATGCCAAAGGAAGGTATTTGGTCAGGATTTGCAATTTCAAAAAACGAAATGCCATTTGTTGCTCAAACTGTAATTATGGGAGGCAATCCAAGAGTAGGGCTTGAGGATAATTTATATTTAGAAAAAGGTAAACTAGCTACAAATGCTCAATTAGTTGAGAAAGCAATTAGAATTGTAAATGATCTTGGTGTTTCAATAATGACTCCCGCTGAAACTAGAGAAAAACTAAAATTAAAAAATTATAAATAAATCAAGATCATTTAATCTACTCTTATAGTATTTCCATCCACAGGAAAGACTTGACCAGATATTTTCTCACTATCTTTTGAAATTAAAAATGAACACATATTCCCTATATCTTCTTGAGAAATCCATGAATTCATTGAAGCCATAGATAAAAAATCTTTTTCAATCACTTTTTTTGAAACTTTAAGAAATTTTGCTTTATCACTTATTACTCTATCCATTCTATCTCCTTTAATCGTTCCAGGACAAACAGCATTTACTCTTATTTTAAATTTGCCTAATTCTATTGCTAAAGTTTTTGTTACTCCTATGATTGCCCACTTGCTTGCAGCATATGGAGATCGTAATGCAAAACCCATAATTCCTGCAGTAGAAGAAATATTTATTATAGAACCACCTTTATTATTCTTAAGCATTGGTATTGCAAGTTTCGTAAAGTAAAAATGACTTATTACGTTTGTTTTTAAAGTTTGTTCCCAGTCATCAGAGCTTAACTTTTCTATATTTCCAGTTGGACCTGCGATGCCTACATTATTAATTAAAGCATCAATTTTGTTCGTTTTTTTTCTTATTTTACTAAAAAAATTCGAAACTTCATACTCATCAGAGGCATCACATTCATATATAAATAATTTTTTTTTATTTAGAGGATGTTTTTGTGCCTTTTTTAGAGAATTGGTATTGATATCACAAATATAAACAACAGCGCCTCTTGAAAGACAAATCTTTGCAGTCGACCATCCAATTCCTGAAGCTCCTGCTGAAATTACTATTTTTTTATTTTGAAGACTTCGCGGCATCAGCCATATGTTCTTTTGTTAAGGCTTTTGAAAGTTCTTTTTGCGTTATGTATCCTTTTACATTTCCACTTTTATCAACAACTTCACAATTTGAATTTGAACAGACAACTTTTGGTAAAAATTCATCTAAAAATTGGTCTTCTTGAACTTTAACAAGATTTGATTTATCGATACCATTTGATGAGTTAACAGGTGACATAATGATTTTAGCTTTTATTACTTTTGCTCTATTCACATCTTTAACAAAAGCTTCAACATAATCATCAGCTGGATTCATAATAATATCTATAGGAGTTCCTACCTGCACTAATCTTCCACCATTCAATATTCCAATATGATCTCCTAATCTTAAAGATTCATCTAAATCATGAGTGATAAATACTATTGTTTTTTTTAATTCACTTTGTAAATCTATTAATTGTTTTTGCATATCACTTCTAATCAAAGGATCTAGAGCTGAAAACGCTTCGTCCATTAACATTATATCAGTATTAGTTGCAAGCGCTCTAGCCAAACCTACCCTTTGTTGCATACCACCAGATAACTGATTTGGATACTGATGTTCAAATCCAGTTAAGCCTACAGCTTCTATTTTTTCCATTGCTGTTTTATTTCGTTCTTCTGGCTTTTGGCCTTGAACTTCCAGTCCATATCCAACATTTTCCAATACAGTTTTATGTGGGAACAAACCAAATCTTTGGAATACCATACTCATTTTATGTCTTCTAAACTCAATCAATCCTTTGGGATCTAAATCCATTACATTTGTACCTTCTACAGACACCACACCTGAAGTTGGATCTATTAATCTGTTAATATGTCGGATAAGAGTAGATTTCCCTGAACCAGATAAACCCATACATACAAAAGTTTCACCTTCCTCAATACTCAAAGATACATTATCTAAACCAACTGTATGCCCGGTTTTTTCTAAAATTTCTTCTTTTGTTGCTCCGTCTTGAACCATTGGAAGAACTTTAGAGGGCTGATCTCCAAAAATTTTATATACATTTTTAATTTCTATTTTACTCATATTTTATAATTTTATTTTTTTTGTGTTAGTTCTTTCTTGAATTTTCTCCCCATAAGATTGCGTAATTCGATCGAATATAATAGCTAGTAAAACAATTGCAATACCTGCTTCTGTAGCCATACCCACATTTAATTGTTGAAGTCCTAATAAAACTTCATCTCCAATTCCTCTAGTTCCTATCATAGATGCGATTACTACCATAGCCAAAGCCATCATCGTACACTGGTTAATTCCTTGCATTATATTTGGAAGTGCCAAAGGTAATTGTACTCCCCATAACTTTTGTTTTTTGTTTGCACCGAAAGCCTCTGCTGCCTCTATAACTTCTTTATCAACCAATCTAATTCCAAGATCAGTTAATCTTATTAGAGGAGGAACCGCATATACAAATATTGCAAAAATTGCTGGAACTGCTCCTAAACCGAACAATAAAATTCCTGGAATTAGATAACAAAAACTTGGAATAGTTTGCATTAAATCAAGTATTGGCAATATTGCATTTCTTACTTTTTTATTTCTCGCCATCATTATTCCAACAGGAATACCAATAATTAGACACAACAACATTCCAATAACAACTATACAAGTTGTCATAATACATTTGTCCCAATATCTAGGACTTAAAAAACCTAGAAAGAAAACACAGAATGCAACCATAATAGTTGTTCCCATATTTCTTCCACTAGCAAAATATGCGAGAGCAATTACTGAAATCATTAACAATGGCCAAGGTAATCCAACCATAAAATTTTTCATATCTGTATAAAGACCTAGTAAGAAATTATTAATTCCTTCAAAAAACATTCCATACTCTTTTATTAACTTATCAAAACCTTCATTTAAAAAAGGCATCAATGGGAGATCTAGCCACTTAGGCCAGTTACCCAACCAAGATAAATCTGTAAATAAAACCGAAACACTTTCGGGTCTATATTTTGAGCTTGTATACGCAACATAAACCATTGCAAAAAAAGCAAGTAAATATAACGAATATAAAATATGTTTTTTATATTTTCCCATCTAATCTTTCTCTAAAAAACTAAGAGCCCTTTCGGGCTCTTAGAATTAATATTTAATTTAAAAATTAAAGAGTATCTTTAACTTTTGCAGCAACATCGGCTGGTACCCACTTCGTCCACATAGCGCTATTTGATAAGAAGTGTTTAGCTGTTGCTTCCATATCTCCACCTGATTCATCCATGTAGAAAGCAAGTGACCTGTTAACATCAGCTGTTGGTACAGAATATGCTCTAATAAAATCTATGATTTTTTTATTAGATTTCTTATTTGCAAATGTTGTTGATGCAGACTTTGTTAAAGCCATGTTAACGTATGCACTAGCACATGTGTCTGTATATGCATCAGGACCATCAGCTTTAATTTTTTCTACAACTGCCATCATTTTAGTCCAGCATTCGTTGTCATAAGCAGGCTCTTCAAGTTGAACTAAATCAACTTTTCCCATTAAACCAGTTGGTGTCCAATAGTAAGAAAATACTGGTTTACCTTTTTTAAATGCACCTGCAATAGCTGCATCTAAAGCTCCACCTGAACCTGGATCAAAGTTAGTATAGTATTCATCTAAACCATAAACTTTATGTTTAACCATATTAATAGTGTAACAAGTCCATCCTGATATACAGCTTGTCATTCTACCTTTTCCTGGTGCTTCTGGATCAGCAAATAATTTTGCAATTTCTGGCTTCTTCATGTCTTCAACAGACTTTAAACCATACTTATCTGCAGTTGGTTTATCTACGTAAAAACCTTGAGTTGAAGAAGGAGTATTAATCCCTAACTCAATAATTTTACCTGCAGCTACAGCTTCTTCATGCATTTGAACTATATTATCTCTCCAAACTTCAGTGATAATATCAAGTTGTTGATCATAATGAGCCGCCATTATAGGACTTGTACTACCTTTAGTCACTTCAACATTGCATCCATATCCTTTTTCAAGAATATAACTTACGATAGCTGTATGAACATTAGCACTGTCCCAGTCGAAATCTCCCAAATGAACTTTACACGCAGCATTAGCACTTGTTGTACCAAGTGAAGTTACCGCTATAAATGCAATTGAAAGAAATACTTTTTTTAAAAATTTCACGTTTTCCCTCCATTATTTAGTTTAAACTGAGTGTATTAAAACTTGATCTCGAATAAAACACAACCTTAAATGAGATTAATATGGGTCAATAAAGAGGGAAAAAAGAATATAAAAATTTGAAATTCAATTATAAATTGAATTGAAAACAAAATTGAATAAAATAACTATAGGAATATGACTGTAGAAATTTCAAAAGTTTCAAAGAATGGTTCAGCGTTACATATTGAATGGAGTGATGGTGAGAAAAGCAATTTTCACTTTATGTGGTTGAGAGATAATTGCCCAACAGCTCATGATAAAGATTCAAGACACAGAATGTTTAATATACTTGAAGTTTCAACAAAGATAGAACCCAAAACATGCAAAATTAATAATGAAGGAAAGTTAGAAATCGAATGGAGCGAAGGAAATCATATAAGTTTTTATGATCAAAAATGGTTAAGGAAAAATTGTTATACAATAAACAATAATAAAAAATATACTTCTCCTTATCAATTATGGAACTGTTCTTTACAAAAAAATTTAAAGACTATCGAAATAGATCATAATGAAATTATTAATTCTAAAGAAGGTTTAATAAAATGGTTAGAGCTTTTACACCATAAAGGAATTGCAATTGTTAAAAACGCTCCAACAGAAAAAGAATCTGCTTTTAAAGTTTTAAACAAAATAAGTCATACAAGAGAGACTTTTTTTAAAACTCCTTTTGAGGTTATTAATATTCCAAAACCGAATAATTCAGCTTACACAGCGCATGCTTTAAGGAATCATATGGATTTACCTTGGTTTGAAAATCCTCCAGGTTATCAATTTCTTCACTGTTTAATTAATTCTGCTAAGGGAGGAGACTCTTCAGCAATTGATGCTTTTGCAGTAGCAGATTACTTAAGAAATAATGAAAAAGAAATATTTGAAACGCTGGTGAGTATACCTCTTAAATTTAGAGACAAAGATTATACACAGGAAGCTCATAGAAGTTTTTATGCTCCAGCGATTTCTTTAACTAAAGATGGTGATTATAATGATATAAGATTTAGTGTAGCAACCATGGATGCCTTAGATTGCCACCCAAATGTTATGGACAAAGTTTATAAAGCTCATCATAGATTTGGAAATCTTTTACACGATGACAAGTTTCAAATAAATTTTAGGCTTGAAACAGGTGATATTTTTTCATTTAATAACAGAAGAGTTTTACATGGTAGAACTGAATTTGATCCAAATTCAGGTCATAGGCATCTTCAAGGTTATTATATGGACCGTGATGAAATTATAGGAAGACTCAGTTACTTAAAAAATAATTTATAAATTTTCAAATATTAAATTATTTTTTTTATTGTATTTATTAAATTCAGATTTAGTTTTGATCGTATAGTAGTATTTTTTGATTTTTAAATTTTGTATATTTTTATTTTTTAAAAATAACTTGTCTAAAATTAAATAATCAATTTTTTTATTATTCAATTTTTTAATGATCATTTTAGCACTAGTAGAATTTGAAAAAGATAAACCAACTTTTGTTTTATTTTTTAATTTTAACAAATTATAAATATTTTTATGTTTAAAAGAAATAAATACACATTTCGAATAATTTGATGTTTCTTTCAATAATTTTTGTAAAAGTTTTTTTGAAAAAGTTGGCTTTATTTCAATAAATAAAATGTACTTATTTTTTGAAGTTTTTAGTAAATCTTTTAATAATGGAATTGTTTTTTTATTTTTTGAACTTATTTCTTTAATTTTTGAATAAGTTAAATTCTTTACACTGACATTTTTTTTAAAAATTCTATTTAAAGTAAAGTCATGAAAGCAAATAAATTTACTATCTTTTGTTGCATGAATATCAGTTTCAACTCCATATCCTTTTTTAAATGATTGCTTAAATGATTTAAGAAGATTCTCTTTATAATTTTTATTTACAATACCTCTGTGAATTAACAGATTTCCCATTAAAAATTTATTTCCAGCCAGTAATTGTTTTTACCTCTAGATATTCTTCTAATCCCCAAGAACCACCTTCACGTCCATTTCCAGACTGTTTGTACCCACCAAAAGGTGTTCCTGAATCTGGTGAATTTCCATTAATATAAACAATCCCAGATCTAAGTTTTTTAGAAACTCTTTTTGCTTTTTCTTTATCTTCAGTTTGTAGGTAATTTCCAAGCCCGTACTCAGTGTCATTGGTGACACTGATAGCCTCTTCTTCTGTTTCAAAAGGGATTATAGAAAGCACTGGTCCAAAAATTTCTTTTTTTGCTATTTGCATATCATTAGTCACATCAGTAAATATGGTTGGTTTAATAAAATATCCTTTATTTAAACCATCAGGCATTTCAGGGCCTCCCGCAGCTAATGTTGCGCCCTCTTTAATCCCATCTTTTATTAAGTTAATAATTTTATCGTATTGAATTTTTGAAACCACAGGCCCTATATGATCTCCTTTTTTTGATGCAATATCTACTTTAATTTTCTTAGCTTCATCTACTGCTTCATTAACAGCTCTTTCGTATATAGATTTTTCGACAAGCATTCTTGTTGGGGCATCACAAGATTGTCCAGAATTACTCATTACATTTCTTATTCCATCTCTAACAGCATCAGGGTAAGAGTCAGCAAATACAATATTCCCACCTTTGCCTCCCAGTTCTAAACAAACTCTTTTAATTGTGTCAGCTGCATTTTTTGTAATTAATTTCCCCGCTCTTGTTGATCCAGTAAAAGAAACCATGTCAATATCAGGATGACCAGATATAAATGTTCCAACTCCAGCTCCATCTCCATTTACTAGATTAAAAACTCCCGGTGGAAAACCAGCTTCATGAATCATTTCAGCAAATAACATTGCTGATATAGGAGCTATTTCCGAAGGCTTAAGTATCATTGTACAACCAGTTGCTAAAGCAGGTATTACTTTGAGTGCAATTTGGTTTATTGGCCAATTCCAAGGAGTAATCAATCCACAAACTCCAATAGGCTCATAAAATATTTGATTATTTGATTTTGAGTCAAATTGCTCATTAAATTTAAAATTTTTAAGCCTTATAATGAAATCTTCCAAGTGAGTTTGGCCAGATGCATTTTGGACATTAGAAGACCAGTCTATTGGAGCTCCCATCTCGCTGGAAATTGCTTCAGTCATTTCATTAAATCTTTTTTTGTAAATTGATAATAAATTTTCTAATAATTTGATTCTTTCTTCTTTGGTAGTTTCTTTCCAAGATTCAAAAGCATCTTTTGAGGCTTTGACAGCTAAGTCGACATCAGCTTTTGACCCCAAAGAAATTACTGCATATTTTTCTTCATTTGATGGATTTATTACTTCAAAATCATTTTTTTTTGAAGGTTCTTCCCATTTTCCGTTAATATAGAATTTTCTTTTATCTAACATTTTTATATCTCATATCCTTTTTCTTCAGGCTCATTATCAATTAATTCCTCTGGAAATCCTAAAGCTCTAAAGTTTATATTATACTTTTCTTCAAGTCTTTTTACCACCATAGATGACCAAGCTCTTGATCCAAACTTTTTTTCAGCTTCTTCAAATATATTTAATATAAATGGCGATATTTCTAATTCTGTATTTAGTTTTTTTGAAAGTTGATTAAAAAGATTCATATCTTTTTTTACCAAATCCATAGTAAAATTAATATTATACGAACCATTTAAAATTACCTGACTTTCAGTTTCATGTACAAAAGAATTCCCAGATGAAGCAGCTATTCCTTTATAAGTTTTGATGAGATCTAAATTAGATTTTTTGGCAACTGTCCATGCTTCACCTAAAGCAGCTAGATGTACTGAAGCTAAATAATTAGTAATAACTTTTAACACAGATGCAGTTCCAAGTTCTCCCGTATGTAAAATTTTTCTACCCATGATACTTAAAATTGGTAATATCTTTTCAAAACTGTTTCTTTCACCTCCTACAAAAATAGCAATATTTCCTGTTGCTGCTCTATGACACCCTCCGCTAACTGGCCCATCCATAGGTATTGCTTTTTTATTCACGACTAGCTTACCCAGTCTTTTAACTTCGGACTCATCTGTTGTGCTCATTTCTAACCATATTTTATTTTTTGAAAGTCCATTAATAACCCCATCATCAGATTCCATAACTTCTGCACATATCTTAGGAGAAGGAAGGCAGGTAATAATCAAATCTGTTTGCTCAGTTAGTTCTTTGGCACTGTTAGAAACCTTTGCTCCTCTATTTTTAAATTCATTTGTTAGGTTTTTTTCAACATCACGTACTGTTAAATCGAATTTATTTTTTAACAAACTATTCGCTAATTTACCTCCGACATTTCCAAGTCCTATAAATCCTATTTTCATAACAACCTTTTAATTATAGTGAATATTAAATACTTTATGATATATTTTTTTTTGAAAATGTATTCAATAAAAATAGATCCAAAATATAACAAGTATCAAAATCCAAAAATTGGGTTAATTGCACTAGCAAGTGATTACATGATTGAAAAAGACTTTATTAATGTAATTAAAGATAAAAAAATAGACTTTTTTGTTAATAGAATCGAATGTTTTAATCCTTTGACAAGCGAGAATTTAGTAAAAATGTCTGAAAAAATTACAGAAGTTACCAAAGATATCTTGCCAAATGAAAAAATTGATTGTGTAGTTTATGGCTGTACTTCAGGAACCATTGCCGCTGGTTATCAATCTATAGAGAAAAAAATAAAGAAAGCAAAACCAGAAGCTGAAGTCACAACACCAAGTACAGCATCGGTTAAAGCTCTTAAAAAGCTAAAATTAAATAAAATTGCAATTTTTACCCCTTATCCCAAAAAATTAAACGATGAAGTAATAAATTTTTTTGAAAAAGAAAATTTTCAAATTACATCAAATTCTTATTTTGATATTGCTTCTGATATTGATATTGGCAAGGTAGATCCTAATTACCTTTATGATGTTCTAATAAATATGGATTTAAAAGGAGCAGATGCGTTATTTATTTCATGCACAGCTTTACCCGCTTTATCTATAATAGATAAGCTTGAAAAAAAATTGGATAAAATTGTTTTGTCAAGTAATCAAACTTTAATATGGGATACTTTAGAAAAAATAGGTGAAAATAATTCAATAAATGGTTTTGGAAAATTATTTTTGAGTAATTAAAAATGTTATTTACAAAGAAAGAATATAAAGAAAGACTTAAAAAAGTTCAAAAATCGATGCAAGAAAAAGGCATTGAATTATTAATTTCTCAAGATACAAACAATATGAATTATCTTACTGGTTACGACGCTTGGTCGTTTTATTATGCTCAGTGTGTAATAGTCCATGTTAATGCAGAGGAGCCCTTGTGTTTTGTAAGAGCACAGGATGCAGGCGGAGCCTACATAAAAACTTATTTAAAAGATGAAAATATTATTGTTTATGACGAAAAATATATCCATGTTTGGCCAATTCATCCTTACGATAGATTAATAGAAGTTATAGAAGAAAGAAAATGGGATAATTTAACTATAGGTGTGGAGATGGATAGCCACTACTTTACTGCTTATTCACATGAAAAGTTAAAACATGGTTTACCTAATGCTAAAATTAAAGATTGTGAAAGATTAGTTAACTGGGTGAGATTAGTTAAATCTGATGAAGAAATTAAGTATATGAAAATTGCATCTCAAATTACTCAATTAGGAATGAAAACTGCATTTGAAGCAATTAATCCTGGAGTTAGACAATGTGATGCTGTTGCAAAAATATATTCAACGTTAATAAGTGGAACTAAAGAACATGGTGGCGATTATTCATCAATAGTGCCTTTGATACCAACAGGCAAAGGTACTTCAGCTTCACACTTATCTTGGACTGATGATAAGTTTGTTGAAGGAGAAGCTTCAATAATAGAAATATCTGGAGTATATAAAAAATATCATTGTCCAATGGCTAGAACAGTATTGCTGGGAAAACCTGATCAAAAAAAAATTGACACAATGAAAAGGACAAGAGAAGCGCTACAAGCAGGTATTGATGCAACAAAACCTGGAAACACTGCTGATGACGTAGCCCAAGCATTTTGGAAAGTCTTAGACAAGTATGGAATAGAAAAAAAATCTAGAACAGGATATTCAATAGGCATAGGTTACCCACCAGATTGGGGTGAACATACACTTAATATTCAAAAAGGAGACAAAACTATTTTACAAAAAAATGTTTGTTTTCATATGATTGCAGTAATGCAGTTTGGAGAGTGGGGAGTTGAAAGCAGTGAATCAATTAAAGTTTCAGAAAATGGAGCTGAGAAATTTTATAAATTCCCTGGTGAGTTACATATTAAAGGGTAATGAAAAAAATTTTAGGGATTGTTTTTCTGGGGCTGTTATTAAGTACAAGTGCTCATTCAGATAATATTAAAGATTTTAAGATTGAAAACATAAGCATTGGCGATAGTGCTTTAGATTATTTTAATGAGTCACAAATAGAAAATAGCGAACTTGATTGGCATAATTATAGTTATAAAGAGTATTCAACTTCACTTTTATCAGGTAAAGGAATCTATGATTGGTTTAAAATAAGTTATAAAAGTGATGATGATAATTTTATTATCGAAGGAATAGTTGGAATAGTTGTAAAAAAAAAATATGATGATGATAAATGCAATAAGGAATTGGATGCTGAAGCTTTAGATCTATCGAAATTATTTAAAAATACCAATCAAAAAAAAAAGAAATTATTCAGAGTTGATTATAATCCAAGAACAATTTTCCAAGAACCAAGTCAATCGGGAAAAAGTATAGTAACTAATATTTCCTTTGATTTTAAAGATGGAGGAAAAATAATTTTATCATGTTACGATATGGATAAAGCAACAAATCAAATTGATTCACCAATAAAAGATATTAATCAATTTGATACATTCAGAATTGATATTAGAAGCAAAGTTTTTATAAATTATTTAGAAAAAGTTTAATAAAAAATATGAAAAAGTTAGTAAAATTTATTATTTTAAGCTTGCTAGTTTTTAGCAATGTTAGCGCTGAAAAAAAAGATAATGAATTAAATAAATTATTTAAACTTCTTAAAAATAGTGAAAAAACAAAGGCTATAGAAATAGAAAATAAAATATGGAAAATTTGGTCAACGCATCCATCCGAAGATAGGCGAGGCTATAGATTAACAGAATTGTTAGCTCAAGGCTCGTTATTAATTAATCAAAGAAAATTAAGTAAAGCCTATGGACTTTTTTCACAGATAATTTTAGAAGATCCTAAATGGGCTGAAGCTTGGAATAAACGTGCTACAGTTCTTTATATGATGGGCAACTATGAGCAGTCTCAAAACGATATAAACGAAGTACTTAAGATTGAAAAAAGACATTTCGGAGCATTATCTGGGCAGGGATTGGTTCAAATTGAATTAAAAAATTATGATAAAGCTATTGAAAGTTATAAAGAAGTACAAAAATTATATCCATCTATGGAAGCACCAAAGGTAATGATTCCACGTATAAAAAAATTAATTAAAGAACAATCAATATAAGAAATATAGTAAAAACAACTATAAGAAGTAATTATTAATTAATCCTTGAATTAATCTTTATCTAATGTTTTAAATGCATATGTCTCAAAAAGATAGTTTCGTAAAATTCGAAAAAGTAGATAAAAGTTACGACGGTGAAGTGTTGGTCGTTAAAGATTTAAATCTTGATGTTCCAAAAGGTGAATTTTTAACAATGTTAGGACCTTCTGGGTCAGGCAAAACAACAGTATTAATGATGTTAGCTGGATTTGAAACACCAACAAGTGGAGAAATTTATTTGGATGGAAATCCAATAAGTAGTATTCCGCCAAACAAAAGAGGCATAGGCATGGTCTTTCAAAATTACGCTTTATTTCCTCACATGACTGTAAAAGAAAATTTAGCATTTCCACTTGAAGTTAGAAAAATGCAAAAATCTGAAATCGACGAAAAAGTTGGAAATGCACTTGCAATGGTTGAATTACAAGATTTTGGAAATCGTATGCCTTTACAATTATCCGGAGGACAACAACAACGTGTCGCATTAGCAAGATCTTTGGTGTTTGAACCAAGATTAGTTTTAATGGATGAGCCACTTGGAGCGCTTGATAAAAATTTAAGAGAGCAAATGCAGTATGAAATTAAACACATTCATGAAAAAATTGGAATAACAGTAGTTTATGTAACTCATGATCAAAGTGAAGCATTAACGATGTCAAATCGAATTGCAGTATTTAACGATGGAAAGGTACAACAAATTTCTTCCCCAGATGTTTTATATGAAAAACCAAATAGTTCTTTTGTTGCCCAATTTATTGGAGAGAATAATCAGCTAAAAGGAAAAGTGAAATCAATTAATGGAGAAAATTGTATTGTTACTACAGACTCTGGAGATGATGTTCATGCTTTAAAAATTAATGTTAAAAATAATGGAGATGGTTCTTTAGTCTCACTAAGACCAGAAAGAGTTGCTATTAATTCATCAGAAAATTTTGAAAATAATTTTGATGCAAAGGTAAAAGAACTAATTTATTTGGGTGATCATATAAGATCTCGTGTTGAAGTTTGTGGAAATGATCAATTTATAGTCAAAATTCCAAATTCTTATAAAGAAGCAAATCTAAAAGAGGGTGCTACAGTCAAACTGTCTTGGAAAGCATCAGATTCAAGAGCTTTGGACCTTAATTAAGCTAATTAATTTAGGCAAAATCAATAAAAAAACGTTTTGCAGTCTATAAGTAATTATGTTTTAATTTCGTGTTAAAAACTTAAATTAAATTTAATTTAAAGGGGAAAAAAATGAGAAGAGCAATAAAAGCAGCTTTTTTTGGCTTAATCTCAATGGCGTTTGTTGGTTCTGCAGTTGCAGACATAACTTTCGTTTCTTGGGGTGGAGCTTATACAGCCAGTCAACAAAAAGCTTATATAGATACTTATGACAAAGGTTCTTCAATCACTGTTGAAAGTTACAATGGTGGTCTTGGAGAAATCAAAGCACAAGTAGAAGCAGGAAATGTAACTTGGGATGTAGTAGACGTACTTCCAGACCAAGCTATAACAGGATGTGACGAAGGTTTATTCGCAAAAGTAGACCAAAGCGAGTTTATAAATGATATGGTTGTACCACCAGTATCAGATTGTGTTGTCCCACAAATTTTTTGGGCTTACACTGCATTTTATGACAAAGCAGCATTCCCTGGAAAAAAACCAAAAAACATTAAAGATTTCTTTGATGTTAAAAAGTTTCCTGGAAAAAGAGGAATACATACTTGGGCGAACGCTTTAATCGAAATGGCACTAGTTGCTGACGGAGTTAAAGCAAGTAAAGTATACGATGTAATGAGTACTCCTGAAGGAATAGATAGAGCATTTGCAAAACTTGATACAATTAAAGATCATGTTGTATTTTGGTCAGCAGGTTCTAAGCCACTTGAATTAGTATCAAGTGGTGAAGTTGTTATGTCATTAGCATACAACGGTAGAATTGGTGCTGCTATTCTTTCTGAAGGTAAAAACTTTGAATACATTTGGGACGCTACAGTTCTTGAACAAGAATATCTTGTAGCAATCAAAGGTGGAAATGAAGCTGAAGCACTTAGATTTATGGCTCATGCTTCAACAGCAGAATCAAATGCTGAACAAGCTAAATACATTCCATATGGCCCTATGAGAAAGTCTAGTATTGATATTATCAAAAAAGGTGAACCTTGGTTCATTAAAGAAGGTGGTAATATTGATATCTTGCCTCACATGCCGACAACTCCAAAAGTTCTAAAAAGAGCTGTTATAGCTGACCCAGAGTGGTGGGCTGACAATGGAGCTGAAATTCATGAAAGATTTGGTGCTTGGAAAGGTAACTAATAATTCATAGTATAATTTAAAAAAGGCGAGATTTTTATCTCGCCTTTTTTTTTATTGTATAATAATTTTATTGTATAAAATAATTTTATGAATCACTCACAATCTTCAGCAGGTCTAATATTAACGACTGATGGAATTCCATTAAAAATCAGTCTTAAAAAAGCTGAACGTGTAAATAAAATTAGAGCATTTCTCTTAGTATCTCCTCTTTTGATATTTATATTAGTTACATTCTTAATTCCAATAGGTGACATGCTAGCACGAAGCATAGACGATAGACAAATTAATACAGTTTTCCCAAAAACATTTGAAGTTTATAAAAAATGGGACAGACAAGGTTTACCTTCTGAAGAAGTTTATAAAACAATGTTTTTTGAACTAAAAAATAGTGAAGGTTATAGCGTTGGTAAAGCAAGCACTAGAATGAATTACTCTAAATCTGGTTGGAAAAGTTTATTAAAAAAATCTAAAAGAAAATTTAAAAAAATTGAAGAAGGTCCTTTTAAAGAGAAAATGATTGCAATAGATAAAAAATGGGGCGATCGTGAATATTGGTTAGCTCTTGGACAAATGGTCGATCCTACAACTATGGGATATTATTTAAATGCAGTTGATTTAAAATATGACTCTAACAAAAATATAGTTCAGCAAAAAGAAAATAGACGAATTTATAACAAAACATGGATTAAAACTTTTAAAGTTAGTGTTTTAGTTACTTTATTTTGCTTGCTTTTGGGATATCCAATTTCATATTTATTAGCAACATTGCCAATGAAATATAGCAATCTCTTAATGATATGCGTATTGCTTCCTTTTTGGACATCATTATTAGTCAGAACTGTTGCCTGGATGGTTATGTTGCAGCAAAAAGGTGTGTTTAACAATTTAATGGTTATGGCAGGTTTAATTGCAGATGAGAATAGATGGCAGCTTATGTACAACCAAACAGCAGTTGTAATAGTAATGACACAAATTTTATTACCTTTTATGGTTTTACCTTTGTACAGTGTAATGAAAACAATTTCACCGACATATATGAGGGCTGCTTTAAACCTTGGAGCATCTCCTTTACATGCCTTTTATAAAATTTATATGCCTAATTCAATTCCAGGCGTTAGTGCAGGTTGTTTGTTAGTGTTTATACTTGCTATTGGATATTACATTACTCCTGAATTAGTAGGTGGCAAGGATGGACAAATGGTAGGAAACTGGATTGCTTATCATTTAAAAACAACATTGAATTGGGGACTTTGCGCAGCATTAGGAGCTATACTTTTAGCAATGATGACTGCTTTGTACTGGGCTTATAATAAAATAGTAGGAATAGAAAATATTAAATTAGGATAATTATGGCTTTACCTGCATATGCAACAACTGGACAAAGAATAGGATACTATTCTTTTTTAACTTATTGTGCTTTAGTCTTTTTCTTTTTAATTGCACCAATTTTTATAATTCTTCCACTTTCATTTAGCGCATCACCATTTTTTGAATTTACTAGAGAATTTATGAACTTTGAACCGGAAGCTTGGTCTCTTAGATGGTATAGGCAAATGGTCGGTATTAGTAGCATAGGAGATACAACGGTAGTGTCCAATAAATGGATGCTAGGAACTAGAAATAGTTTTTTTATTGGAATTATAGCCACACTTCTTGCAACTGCATTAGGTACAGTTGCAGCCCTAGGATTGAGTAGACCACACATGCCATTTAAAGCAGTTCTTATGGCAATATTAATTTCGCCGATGATTGTTCCATTAATTATAACCGCAGCAGGAATGTTTTTCTTTTACTCAAAAATAGGATTAACGCATACTTATCTAGGATTAATTCTTGCACACACTGCTCTTGGAACTCCATTTGTTGTAATCACAGTTACAGCTACTTTAACTGGTTTTGATACTAATTTAATTAGAGCTTCACAAAGCCTAGGAGCAGATACAATGCGTACATTTTTTAAAGTTATTATGCCGCTGATTCTTCCAGGAGTTATTTCAGGTGGACTATTTGCATTTATTACTTCTTTTGATGAAGTTGTAATTGTAATGTTTGTTGGCAGTGTTGAACAAATAACTATACCAAAGCAGATGTGGGCTGGACTTCGTCAGGAGACAAGTCCTGTCATATTGTGTATGGCAACATGTTTGGTTGCATTATCTATAGCTCTTTTAACAACTGTTGAGATGTTAAGAAGAAGATCTGAAAGGTTAAGAGGAATTAAACAAAGATAAATTTTACCATTTTCAGATAGAGTATTATAAGTTAAAAATCACTTCATTATTTATGGAAATAAAAAAAGTAGTAATAATAGGCTCAGGAACAATGGGAAGTGGAATAGCCGCCCATTTATGTAATGCAAATATTCCAGTAACATTACTAGATTTAAAAACAGAAATTTCAACAAAAGCTAGGGATAGAATATATAAATCGAGACCTCCTCTGTTAATAGATAAATCAAAAATAAATAACATTAATGTAGGAAACATAGATGATGATTTTGATGTAGTTAAAGATGCAGACTGGATAGTAGAGGCTGTTGTTGAAAGAATTGATATTAAACATAATATTTATGATAAAATTTTTAAATCAAGAAAAACTGGAGCAATTGTTTCATCTAATACATCATCTATACCTATAAAAGTTTTATCTGAGAAATTAACTGACGACGAAAAAAAAGATTTCTGTATTACACATTTTTTTAATCCAGTTCGATACATGGGGCTATTAGAAATTGTAAAAAATGAAAATAATGATCTTAATAAAATTAATTCTTTAAAAAAATTCTGCGAACATGAATTAGGAAAAGGTGCAATTATTTGTAACGATACTCCTGGTTTTTTAGGAAATAGAGTTGGAGTTTTTGCAATGCAAGTAGCGATGACGGAGGCTTTTAAAATGAAACTTTCTATTGAGGAGGCCGATGCGGTTTTTGGTAGACCTATGGGAATTCCAAAAACAGGTGTATTTGGTCTTTATGATTTAATAGGTATAGATTTAATGGCTGATGTTCTAAAAAGTTTTATTAAAGAACTTTCAAAAAATGATCCTTTTCAATTAGTTGCCAAAGAAATTCCATTAATAACAAAATTAATTCAATCAGGTTATACAGGAAGAAAAGGTAAAGGTGGTTTCTATAGAATGAATAAACAAAACAATCAAAAAATATTAGAAGCTATAAACCTTGAAACTGGTGATTATTCGCCTTCAAAAAAAATAGATCTTGGAATTGAAACAGTAAATTTAAATTTATTAATTAATAGAAAAGATAAATATGGTGAATACGCATGGTCAGTTATTTCACAAATTATAAAATATGCATCATCATTAGTACCTGGAATTACTGATAAATTTAATGATATTGATGAAGCTATGCGTCTAGGATTCAACTGGGCTATGGGTCCATTTGAAATGTTAAAATCGATAGGAGTTAAAAATTTCTTTGATCGTATTGATGGTTTTGAAAATAATAAATTCTTAGAAAATTTGTCAAAATCAAAAGATGAAAATTTCTATGGTGAAAGACAATTATATACAAATATTGAAACTTTAGGAAAAATTAAACCTAAAGCAATTAAAGTAGACAAAAATAAATCTGCAGAAATTTATAGATTTAAAGATTTTAATATTGTTGAGTTTACAACAAAAGCTTGTGCATTGAATTATGACTCTATGGATGCTTTAAAAAATGCGACAGACAAACCTTTAATTATTATGAATGAAAGTATGCAATTTTCTGCAGGAGTAAATTTAACCTATACAATGAATTTTGCAGATAAAGGAGATTTTAAATCCATAGAAAAATTTATAAAATATTTTCAAGAAACATGTAAGCATTTAAAATATTCTGAGCACCCAGTTATCTCAGCTCCATCCGGTTTAGTTTTGGGAGGAGGAGAAGAAGTGGCTATCCAATCAAACTTTGTAGTTTCACATACAAATATTGTGATGGGATTAGTTGAAACTGGGGTAGGTCTTGTGCCAGCAGGAGGCGGCTGTAAAGAAGTTTTGTGGAGATGGTTTCAAACAGAGGAAGCTAAAAAGGACCCTGATTTTGCTCCTTTAAAAGTATTTAATATTATTGGTTATGGAACTACTGCAACTTCAACTGTTGAAGCTGAACCACTAAAATTTCTAAGACCAGAGGACAAAAAAGTGATGAATAGAAATAGTCTTTTTGAAGTATCAAAAAAAATAATTATGGAAAATAAAGATTTTAAACCTCCAAAAGAGTGTACATTTAACTTATCCGGAAAACCTCTAAAGGAAAAAATGATAAAAGTTTTAGAGAAATTATATAATGATAAAATTATTCTAGATCATGGAATGGAGGTTGGTTCAGAATTGGCAAATGTTTTGAGTGGAGGAGATACAACATTGGAAAAAACTCTTTCTGAAGACGAATTGTACAAATTAGAATTAGAATCCTTCATGAAGTTAATAGAAACAAAAAAAACTCAAGAAAGAATTAAACATACTTTAAATACAGGAAAACTTTTAGTTAATTAGAATGACTAACTTGTCTGATCAGCAGATAAATTTTTATAATGATAAAGGTTATGTTGCTCCAATTGATGTTTTATCGATTCAAGAAGCATATGAAATTAGAGAAGAAATAGAGCTGATTGAAAAAAAGTGGCCAAATGCTCTTGAAGGTTTAGGACGTAATTATGTGCATATGATTTCTCCTATTTTTAACAAAGTATGTTTAAATAATAAAATATTAGATGCTGTAGAAAGTTTAATTGGTAAAAATATTCTTATTTGTGGAACTACTTTGTTTATTAAAAATGCTAAAGAAAAAGGATTTGTAAGTTTTCATCAGGACGCCAAATATATAGGTTTAGAACCTCATAATTGGGTGACGGCCTGGATAGCAGTAACAGACTCAAATGAAGAAAATGGCTGTATGAGAATGTGGCCTGGATCACACAAAGGAAAATTAAAAGATCATGAACAAAAATTTGATGAAGGAAATCTGCTTACTAGAGGTCAAACAATTAAAAATGTTCCAATAGAAGAAACAGATCCTATAGTTTTAAAAGCAGGACAAATGTCGTTACATCATCCAACTGTAATTCATGGATCTGGTTTAAATAAAAGCAAAGACAGAAGAATAGGATTTGTGGTTCAAAGCTATATCGGAAGTAATGTAGATCAAGTTCTTGGCAAAATTTATGTTCAAAAAGCTAGAGGAGAAGATATTCATAAATTTCACGAATATTCAAAAGTACCCATCGATCTTATGAATAAAGAAGACATTATCTCATGGAACAAAGCAAAGGACGAATTATCAAAAATATTTTATAAAGGCTCAAACAAAAAAGGAAAATATTAATCTTATGAGTATCTCAATTTCATCTATTTATTATTGCCCTGTTAAAACTTTATCATTTCAAAGTATTGAAAGTTGTTATGTTAAAAAAGAACTAGGAATGATTAATGATAGAATATTTGCATTTTCTAGAGGAGTTGATTTTGAAAAAGCAAAATCCATGGAAAAAAATCCCAATGAAAGAAAATTAATAAATTTATTAACTTTAAAAAATTCACCAGCTTTAAACAAATACAATTTTACCTATGTCCAAGATAAGCTTATTTTAAAACAACATAACAAAGAAATTATTTCAATATCTCCAGATATTAACGAGGAAAGAATTAAACTTTCAGAAAAATTAATTGAATTAGAAAGTTCTTTAGCAAAACCTATTTTCTTATTAAAAAATATTGAATTCCCATTTTTTGATACCACTCACTCTAACAATATTTTTAACTCAATATCTTTGATAAACCTAAATACTGTTAAAGATTTTGAAAAAAAAATTGATAAAAAAGTTGAGTTTGAAAGATTTAGAGGAAATTTTTACATTAATGAACTAGAGGCAGGAGAAGAAAGAAATTGGATAGGCAAAATTATTAAAATTAATAATGTTTCTTTTAGAGTTGAAAAAGATATTCCAAGATGTGTAGCTATAAATTTAAAACCAAAAACTGATGATAATTCTTTGAATTTACTTCAATCCTTAAAAAAAACTTATAATCATTTTGATATGGGAATTTATTTAAACGCATTAGAAGACGGAAAAATTAGCGTCGGTGATAAAATTCAATTATCTCAATAATTTTTATTTTTCTTTAGTCAACCTCTGATTGAAAAAATAATTTTGTGTATACAATTACCTATTTTTTTAGTTAAATTATTTAAAATAAATTAATTTGAGAGGGAAATAAACGATGAGCAGATTATTTAAAACGTTTACTGTTCTTTTTGTTATTCTTTTTAGTGTTTCTTCAGCGAATGCTGCAACACTAACTCAAAGATTAGCAGATGGACATAAATTAAGACTAGGATTTGGTACGGCTGTGCCGTGGGCATATGCTGGAGACAACGGTGAAGCACTAGGATTTGTTAATATGATAGCTTTAACAGTTCTAGAAGAAATGGGAATTACAGAACACGAAACTAAGGTTTTCGAATGGTCTGGATTAATCCCAGGTATTAATGCTAATAGATCAGATATGATAACTGGTGGTATGTACATTTTAAAAAGTAGATGTGCAAACATCAATTTTTCTGATCCTATTGGAGTTTTTGGTGATGCGATGTTAGTTCCTAAAGGCAACCCTAAGAATATTAATAACTACCAAGATGTTATTGATACAGGCGCTACACTAGTAACAGGAGCTGGTTTCAATACTGTTGAAGCAGCTAAAAAATTTGGTGTACCAGATAGCCAAATGTTATTAGTTGAAGGTGAAGTTGGAATATTAGCTGCAATGAAAGCTGGTAGAGCTGATGCTGCTGTTCAAACTTTCTTTGGTGCAAAAGAACATGAGGAAAAAACAGGTGGAGCATTTGAGGTTACTGATCCTAAGTTGATGCCTAAAGAAACTGTAAACGTAGTAGGTATTGGTTTTAGAAAAAGTGATGAAGAGTTTAGACAAGCTTTTAATGCTGCTTTAGCTAAAGTAATGGCTAATCCAGAGAAAATGTTGGAGAGAGCTGGTAAGTATGGGTATGATAGAGCTCAATTACCTCCTCCTGATATGACTACTGAATGGGCTTGCTCAACTAAGTAATTTAAAAATACATTTATTAAATCAGGCGACTTTTAAGAGTTGCCTGATTTTTTTCAGTTTAATAAAAGGTTTTTTGTGAGTTATTTTGCATTTTTGGCAGAACATGGGCCTACACTTTTGTTAGGGACGGTTACTACAATTAAAGTTTTAGTTTGTTCGGCTATTCTTTATGTAATTATATCAATGATATTTGGTTTAATGCGTTTATCTAAAAATCCTGCAATTCAAGGAATAGCAACTATATATATTGAATTTTTTAGAGGAACATCTTTGTTAGTTCAATTATTTTGGGTTTATTATGTATTACCTTTTTTTGGTCTTTCCTTAGAAGCTTTTGTTGCAGGTGTAGTTGCTTTAGGAATGAATTTTGGAGCATATGGTGCAGAAATAGTAAGAGCAGGAATACTTGCAGTACCTAAAGGACAATGGGAAGCAGCTCATGCACTTAATTTTAGTCCTACAAAAAGAATTAAAAGAATTATTATTCCACAAATATTTCCAATTATTTTGCCACCTGCTGCAAATTTAACAGTAGAACTTTTAAAGGCTACTGCACTTGTAGCTCTTGTTACAGTTGTGGATTTAACTTTTGAAGCAAAACAAATTAATTCTATTACTTGGCTTTCTGCTCAATGTTTTGGCACAGCTTTGTTAATCTATTATTTTATGGCAAGATTTGCGTTAGTCCCTTTTTTAAGATGGTTAGAAGTATTAGCTGCAAGAAAGGTTGGAAGGTAACATATGGAAATGGGATTTAGATGGGATTTTGCTTATGAAATTTTACCACAAATGTTATGGGCAACTTTAAACACTATAATCGCAGCAGGAGTTGGTTATGCAATAGCTTTAGTTGTTGGATTATTATTTTTACTTGGACAAAGAACTCCTTCTAAAATTGTAAATGTAATTAATAGAGAAATAGTAGAATTTATCCGTTCAACACCACTTTTAATACAATTATTTTTTGTTTACTTTGTACTACCTCAATTTGGTATAAAGTTATCTGCATGGCTATGCGGAATGATTACGATTGGTTTACACTTTGGAACTTATTTGTCAGAAGTTTATCGTGGTGCGTTAGAGGGTGTATCCAAAACTCAATGGGAAGCCTGTCGAGCATTAAATTTTTCAACTATTTATACCTATAGAAGAATTGTTTTGCCGCAAGCATTCCCAATTGCAATACCAGGAATGGGAAATTATCTGGTTGGAATTTTTAAAGATACTCCACTTTTATCAACAATTGGTGTTGCAGAGTTATTTCATGCAGCAACAGCTGTAGGTGGTTATAATTATAGATATTTGGAACCTTACACAATGGTTGGTATAATATTTTTAACACTTTCTATTCCAGCAGCTATGTGGGTTAGAAATTTGGAAAAAAAAGTTAATGTAGCTCAAGGAAAAGCAAAACAATAATGGATAAAAATTCTCAAGAAATAATAGTTAAGTTTGATGAAGTTACAAAACAATATGGAGATCTTATAGTTTTAGATAAATTAAATTTAAATATAAAAAAGAATGAAATGGTTTCAATCATTGGTCCATCTGGTTCAGGAAAAACAACTGTATTAAGAGTATTAATGACTTTAGAGAAAATTAATGGTGGAGTCATTCATTTGGATGGTGAACCACTTACTCATATGGACACAAATGGGAAACTGATTGAAGCAAATGAAAAATATTTAAGAGAAAGACGTTCAAAAATTGGAATGGTATTTCAACAGTTCAATTTATTCCCTCACATGACAGCACTTCAGAACTGCATAGAAGCACCGGTAGAAGTTTTAGGAATGAAAAAAGAAGAAGCGGAGGAAAGAGCTCTTGAACTTTTAGAGTTAGTTGGATTAACTGATAAAAAAGACCAACATCCTTCAAGATTATCAGGAGGACAACAACAACGAGTTGCTATAGCGAGAGCTTTAGCGATGAGACCAAAAGTTATGCTTTTAGATGAAATTACATCAGCTCTAGACCCTGAAGTGGTAGGAGAGGTTCTAAATGTGATAAGATCTTTAAACAAAGAACATAGCCTTACAATGATCATGGTAACTCACCAAATGGGATTTGCTAGAGAAATATCAGATAGAGTATGTTTTTTTAACGAAGGAAAGATTTTTGAACAAGGTCCACCTGAACAACTATTTGGTGATCCTAAAAATGAAAGAACTAAACAATTTCTTCATGCTGTACTTGATGCGAATTAAAAATATAAATATTTTCTAATATTGATACAATGAAAAAAATAAAAAAAACTATTCAGCCAGTTAGCGGAACTAAAGTTCCTCGATTTGCAGGTCCATCAACATTTGCAAGATTGCCAGAATTGAGAGATGTAGAATATTGTGATATTGCAATAGTAGGAATACCATTTGATGCAGGTACTAGTTATAGACCTGGCGCAAGATTTGGACCTCAGAGTATTAGGCAAGCCTCAAGACATTTAAGAACAAATTATCATCCAGATTATGACAGCGAACCATTTGTTGAACAACAGGTTGCTGATGCTGGTGATATAGCGTGTAACCCTTTCAATATTAATGAGGCTATAAAGCAAATAGAAACTGGAGCAACTGATTTATTAAATAAAGTTGGTGGTATAATTAGCATGGGAGGTGACCATACAATTGCATTTCCACTATTGAAAGCTGTAAACAAAATTAACAAAGGTCCTGTGGCCTTGGTTCATTTTGATGCACATTTAGATACTTGGGACACATATTTTGGAGCACCATTTACTCATGGTACTCCTTTTAGGAGAGCAAGAGAGGAAAATTTATTTTTAGACGATGCTTCAATGCATGTGGGTATAAGGGGACCTTTATACAGTAGAGACGATCTTAAAAATGACAAAAGTTTTGGATTTAAAATTATTCATTGTGATGAATTTCAAAGTCAAGGAACTGATAAAATTGCTGAAAGAATTAGAAAGAGGGTAGGAAATAATCCTTTATATTTATCAATTGATATAGATGTTTTAGATCCTGCTTTTGCTCCTGGAACTGGTACACCTGAGATTGCAGGTATGACTACAAGAGAAATGGTAAATGTTTTAAGAGGACTTTCAGGTTTAAATTTAATTTCAGCTGATGTAGTTGAAGTTTCCCCTGCATATGATCACGCTGAAGTCACATCTTTGGCTGCGGCGACGATTGTATATGAATTAACAAATTTATTTGCAAAAAAGAAACAATAGGCTAATTTATTTTATGTTAAAAAAAAACAATTTTTATATTAATGGCAAATGGGTTAATCCAATAAATCAGAAAGAATTAAAAGTTATAGATCCAGCAACTGAAAAAAGCTGTGCAACAATTTCTCTCGGAGGAAAAGAAGATGTGAACGCAGCTGTAATTGCTGCAAAAAAAGCATTTGAGACATGGGGTTTTACGTCTAAAGAAGAAAGAATTAAATTATTAGAAAAGCTTTACGAAATATATAAAAAAAGATGGAATGACATTTCTAATGCCATTACTCTAGAAATGGGCGCTCCTAAAGATTTTTCTTCAAAACTTCAAACAGGTACAGGTGCAAGTCACATTAAATCATTTGTAAGATATTTAAAAAATTTTGAATTTGAAAGACCGTTAGGAGATCATGCTCCAAATCAAAGAATATTATATGAGCCTAAAGGAGTTTGCGCATTAATTACACCATGGAATTGGCCAATGAACCAAGTATGCCTCAAAGTAATTCCAGCATTGTCAGCAGGTTGTACTATGGTATTAAAACCATCTGAGCTTGCACCTCTATCTTCTATGATACTTGCCGAGATAATAGATGAAGCTAAATTTCCTCAAGGTGTTTTTAATCTTGTTAATGGCGATGGAGCAATAACGGGAGATGCTTTAACAAGCCATCCAGATGTGAATATGATATCTTTTACTGGATCAACTAGAGCAGGCGCTTTAATCTCAAAAAATGCAGCACAAGATTTTAAAAGAGTGAGCTTAGAATTAGGAGGGAAAGGTGCCAACATTATTTTTAAAGATGCAGATCCAGAGGCAATTGAAAGAGGAGCTTTAAGATGTTTTAGAAACTCTGGTCAATCATGTAATGCACCAACAAGAATGCTTGTTGAAAGCTCTATGTATAGTGAAGCTGTCGAAAGACTTAAAAAATATGCAAATGAATTTAAAGTAGATGATCCAAATAAAGAAGGAGATCATATAGGACCTGTAATTTCTGAAACTCAATATAATAAAATTCAAAATTTGATTCAAAAAGGGATAGATGAAGGTGCAAAATTAGTAGCTGGAGGAACTGGAAAGCCTAATGGATTAGACAAGGGTTATTATGTTAAACCAACAGTATTTACAGATGTAAATAATAATATGGAAATAGCAAAAACAGAGATATTTGGTCCAGTATTATCGGTTATGTCTTTTGAAACTGAAGAAGAAGCTATCTCGATAGCAAACGATACTCCTTATGGACTTACAAATTACATTCAAACACAAGATCCAGAAAAAGTAAAAAGGGTAGCTAGAAAATTAAGATCTGGAATGGTTGATGTTAATGGAGCAGGTATTGCTGTAGATGCTCCATTCGGAGGATACAAACATTCTGGAATTGGAAGAGAAGCTGGCCAAGAAGGTCTGACAGAGTTTTTAGAAGTAAAATCTGTTGGTGGTTGGAATTAAATAGCAATTATTCATTTAGTTGATCAAATTGGGTTCCAAAATTCATAAAATACGTCAATTTTAACATACCTGTAATAAAAGCTTGAATTTATTATCATAAAATTTACCGTTGAAGAAATAATAAAAAAAGGAGGGAGATAATGAGTAGATCTTCTAAATTATACAATAAGGATTTAGCTCCAACTCCAAGTTCGGAGAAAAAATGGGGATGGTTCGAAATCTTTAACGTATGGGCTAACGACGTTCAAAGTTTATTTGGATATACTTTGGCAGCATCATTATTTATTGCATCTGGTTTAAACGGCTGGGCTGTATTTCTTGCATTAATATTAGCAGGATTTTTTATAATGTGGCTTGTTAACCTATCAGGAAAACCAAGTGTTAAACATGGTATTCCTTATCCAGTGTTCGCCCGAGTAAGTATGGGTGTGTTTGGTGCAAACTTTCCAGCAATGGCAAGAGGTCTTGTAGCAATGTTTTGGTACGGTGCACAAACTTATGCAGCTTCAACAGCAGTAGCACTTTTAATAACGGGTTTAACTGGAATACAAGGAGAACCTATATTGCTTGGAATGTCAGGAGTAATGTGGATATCATTTATTTTTGTTTCACTTTTCCAAGTTTATCTGTTTTGGCAAGGAATTGATCTTGTAAGAAGATTTTTAAACTTTGCTGGACCAGCGGTTTATATTGTGATGATTGTTTTAATGTTAGCAATTTGGGCTAAAGCTGGCGGTGGATTATTATCAGAAGTTGGAGAAATTTTTTCAGGAGGACAACGTTCAGGTGGATTTGAAGGCTTAGGTTCATTTGGAGCTTTTCTAGCTGTATTCTCAATTATGGTTGGATATTTCGCTGCAGTGGTTATTAACTTTGGTGACTTTGCTAGATTTGTTAAAAATGAAAAGGAAATGAAAAAAGGGAACCTATGGGGGTTAGTAGGGAATGTTGTTTTCTTTTCTTTCATTACTTTAATGATTACAGGTGGAACTATTGCAATATTTGGAGAATATATTGCTCAGCCAACAGAAATGGTCGCAAAAGTAGATAATTTACTTTTAACACTTATTGCAGCTTTCGCATTTTTTGCAGCTACAGTTGGTATTAATATGGTTGCTAATTTTATACCTCCAGCATATGACCTTGCAAACTTAATGCCGGACAAAATAAATTTCAGAACTGGTGGTTTAATCACTGCTATTTTTGGATTTGTGATCGGTGGATTGTGGGTTGCTGTTATTACTCAAATGGGAATGTTTCCATTTGTTAATACTTTAGGAGCAATTTTAGCACCAGTATTTGGTATAATGATTGTTGATTATTATGTAATCAAAAATCAAAAACTTAGTGTAGATGATTTATTTTCTGAGAAAGCAAGTGGAAAATATCATTACAATGGTGGATTTAACGGAAAAGCAATGTTAGCTTGGTTAATATCAGGTTATGTTGCAGTTGGATCTGTTTGGCCAAATATATTATTTGCTGGTTTAGATGATTTCTTCGCTAATTTAGGTGGCGGTGGAGGATATGCATGGATGATTGGAGCAGCTTTAGGTGCTATCATTCATATGGCAATATCTGGAAGAGGCAAATAAACAGTTTAAATTTAAAGCTCGCCGAATTTTCGGCGGGCTTTAGTATTTTAGAGATATATTTTCTTTATCTAAGTTTTCAATAACCAAGTTATCACCAGACCCTTTTCGATCTACAACAAGAAAATTCATATCTTCAGTTGATATTAATGGAAAATGCCAAATACCTGGATTGTAATTAACACCTATACCAGGAGGAATTATAAAAGATTCAATTTTATCTAAATCTGGCTTTTCTCCTTTTGGCGCAACAAATGCTATAAAAGTTGTTTCTTTTAACGGTATAAATGCTTGACTTCCTAACGGATGTTTTTCCATCATATCAATTTTCATAGGAAAATTTCTTTTTATCGCAGAAAATATACTAATTGTTGTTTCTCCGTTTTCGTTAGAAGTATTTAAATTAGCTATTCCATCATATCTTTTGGCATATCCATTATTTATTTCTAAAGGTTTAATATCTTTTGTTGAAATAACATCTCCGAATTTAGAAAAATTTTCTTTAGTAATTTGCGTTGGTGTTACGATTTTTTCTTTCATTCAGGTCTCCCATAAGCTCTAATTCTGGAGATACCACCGTCTGGAAATATATTAATTCTTATATAGTTTACTTTTTTATTTTTCATAATTTTATTTTTAAAATTATGTTTTTTATGAGCATGAAGTTTTACCTTGTTAAGTATGTATGCCCATTTTTTTGATTTATTTACAATACTTTTTTCTGAAATCTTGTTTGGAATATATGCTGCCTGTAATGAGCATTTATCAGGGTAGTTTCCTTTAAAATGGTGGGTATCTAATTGAATTTTTTTAAATTTTCCTGGCGAAGAACATTTAATTATTATCCAATCAAAATTTTTTCCTCTACTTCTTCTAGTTTCCCAACCATCCCCCATATTTTTTCCTACGCCTGGTGCCAATATGTTTTCTGCTCTTCCAAAATGTTCGTTATTGCATGCAATTGGTACTGCTCCATTTACAACAGATGTTAAATTTTGAATTTTACTGTTAGTTTTTTTATTAGTTTTCATAGAACCATAAACCCTTAATCTTGCTACACCTCCATCAGGAAAAATATTTAATTTTATATGAGTAAAATAATTTTTATTTTTGACCTTAAAAAAATGATGACTATTAGCTTTTGTTTTACTTTTTTTTATAATTGTTATCCATTTAGTTTTTTTATCAGGAATTTTTTTTTTACTAATGCACGCTTGTAATGAAATTTGATCGGGGTGATTTCCAGAAAAGTAAGATGTATCAACGTCTACTTTTTTTATAACACCTGGTTTTCCAAATTTTAGAATAAGATAATCATATCCTTTAGTTCTTTTTCTTCTAGTTTCCCATCCATCCATCCATTTACCATGTTTATCAAAAACTCCTTCTTTAAATACGGGGGGCCAAGGATTAATTATTCTTTTAGCTGCTGCAAAAAATTCATCAGTTTTATAGACAATTTTAGAACCCAATCTTGATTGGGCTAAATCGATTAATCCATTTAAGTATATAATATCATTCTTTTTCATATAAATTATTTGCTTGGGTAGTTTTTAATCCAATGTTTTGCAATATCTATTCTCTTACAAATCCATATATCATCAAATTTTTGAACATAATCTATAAATTTTTTTAATGATTGAAACCTACCTGGTCTTCCAATTAACCTACAATGCAAACCAACGGACATCATTTTTGGATTACTTTTACCTTCTTCATAAAGAACATCAAAACTATCTTTTAAATAATTATAAAATTGATCCCCGCTGTTGAATCCTTGATTTGTCGCAAATCTCATATCGTTATTATCCAAAGTATAGGGAATAATTAACTGTTTTTTTTCTTTTTTATATTCCCAATATGGTAAATCATCACTATAAGAATCACTGTCATATAAAAATCCACCATCATCAAATACTAAGTCTCTAGTGTTAGGACTACATCTTCCTGTGTACCAACCCAAAGGTCTTTCACCAAATATTTTTTTTATAGTTTTAATAGCTAATTTCATATCTTTTTTTTCAGTACTTTTTTTTACATTTTGATAATCAATCCATCTCCAGCCATGGCAGGCAACTTCATAATTTCCATTCTTTATTGCATCGCATACTTCTGGATTTCTTTCTAAAGCCATTGCAACTCCAAAAATTGTTATTGGTATTTTTTTTTCTTGAAATAATTTATGAAGTCTCCAAAAACCTCTTCTAGAACCATATTCATACATTGACTCCATGTTAATATGCCTATCTTTAAATGCTTGGGCTCCTATAATTTCTGATAAAAAAGTTTCAGAATGCTTATCTCCATGGAGAATATTATTTTCTCCTCCCTCTTCATAGTTAAGAACTATTTGTAAAGCAAGTTTAGCATTATTCGGCCAAACTACTTGTGGTTCTTTTGAACCATAACCTATCATGTCTCTTGGATATTTTTTTGACATTTATTTAATTTTATATCGATTTATTTTTAACACCATTCAAGAAATTTAAACATTTATTAATTTCTTCTAACTTAATGAATTCATCTATTTTATGCGCTTGTTCTATTGATCCCGGACCACATACTGCAGTACTAATACCTATTTCTTGAAAAAGACCAGCTTCTGTTCCAAAAGAAACTACTTCTCTTGAATTATCACCTGTTATGCTAGAAACAAATTCACATGCTTCAGATTTTTCATCACGATCAAATCCAATTATTTCTCCTATTATTTCTTTTGAAATTTTTGAGTTTGGATAAACTTTTTTCATTTCTGGCAAAAGAATTTCATTAACATATTTATCTAGTTCTGCATTTAAATATACTGCATCATCTTTAATTACAGGTCTTGTTTCCCATTTAACATGGCACTTATCAGATATTACATTATGTGCAATTCCTCCAAATATTCCTCCAACAGAAAGAGTAGAGTAGGGAGGGTTAAATATAGAATTTTTTGGAACTCTATCTTTTAGTTTTTCTCTTAGTTCAATAAGTTTATTAACATATCTAGCTGCGTATTCGACTGCACTAACACCTTTATGAGGTTGAGAACTATGACCAGCCAAACCTTCAAAATATGTTGTATACTCGTAAGCACCTTTATGAGCATCGATTATTTTCATATTTGTAGGTTCACCCACAATACATATTCCATTTTTAAATCCTCTTTTTTTTAGTTCTTCAATTAATAATGGAGCACCTATACAGGCCGTCTCTTCATCAAATGTAAATGAAAAATTAATATCCCTATCTAAATTTGATTTTGCAAAAATTGGCGCAAAGGCTAATGTGCATGCAATAAAACCTTTCATATCACAAGAACCTCTACCATATAACTTGTCATCTTTAATTGTGGCTTTAAACGGATCTGTAGACCATCCTTTGGAAACAGGCACCACATCTGTATGACCTGATAAAATTATTGGAATTTTTCCATTGGGCTTTTTTGCCTTTAATGTAGCAAAAAGATTTACTCTTTTTTTTTCATCATCAAAAGTTTTAAATGAAGTTGCGCCTACTTTTTTTAAAATATCATCACAATAATTGATTAAGGAATTGTTATCTTCCCCAGAAATTGTTTTAAATGATATGAGATCTGACAAAATTTTTATTGAATTATTGTAAATCTCATTGTTATTATTTTCTGTACTCATAAATATAATCAATTATATATTAAAAAAATGAAAGAACAAATAACCTACGATATATTTAATAAAGTAGATATAAGATTAGGAACCGTTATATCTGTAAAGAAAAACGAAAAAGCTCGAAAACCTTCATTAGTTGTGGAAGTGGATTTTGGAAAAGAAATAGGAATTAAACAATCTTCTGCCCAAATTACACACTATTATAATGAAGAAAATTTAAAGGGAAAACAAGTTATAGCTGTTTGTAATTTTCCAGAAAAAAATATAGCTGGTGTGGTTTCTCAAGTTTTAATTCTAGGATCTGTAGATTCTGAAGGCAAAGTTACCTTGGTTCACCCTTCACAAAAAGCTGATAACGGTCTTCCAATAGCTTAATTAAATGCATCCAGAATTGTTATTATTAATTGGAATTTCATTTTCAATGGGTTTTACGCCCGGCCCAAACAATGCTGTAGCATCTTATTCTGCATTTAATTTTGGATTAAGAAAAACTCTACCAATAATTTTAGGAGTAGGTTTGGGTTATACTGTTTTGGTCCTTTTATTAATATTAGTTTTAATTTCAGTTTTTCAAAAATATCCTTATTTGCAAGAAATAATTAGAATTCTAGGATCAATATTTTTAATTTATTTAGCTTATAAAATTTCTTTTTCAAAAAGTAAATCACAGTCAAAAACAGAAAATCCTATTAAATTTTACGAAACATTTTTTTTTCAATTTATAAATCCAAAAGGAATAATAGCAGCGATCACTCTTATTTCTAAATTTGTATCACAGGAAAATTACATTAGTTCTTCCATAACAGTAATTGTAGTTTGTACAGTTACTGCTTTTTTAAGTATAACAAGTTGGGCTTTATTAGGTAAATTTTTAAGAAAATTCGCGACAAATAATGAATTCATTAAAAGGTTTAATTATGCTATGTCCATCTTGCTAGTTGGGTGCGTAGCAAGTTTTTATATATAAATTATGAAACCTGGAAACAAAAATTCATTTAAATCTTTAAAATCAATAAAGATAAATAACAAAAATTATAAATATTTTTCTTTAGTAGAGGCTGAAAAAAATGGTTTAAAAGGAATTTCAAATTTACCAAAATCATTAAAAGTTTTATTAGAAAATTTACTTAGATATGAAGATGATTTATCAGTTACCAAAGATCAAATAAAAGCAGTTCAAAAATGGTTAAAAGAAAAAAAATCAAATACTGAAATAGCTTACAGACCTGCAAGAGTTTTATTACAAGACTATACAGGAATACCAGCGGTAGCAGATTTGGCAGCAATGCGAGAAGCTGTTAAAGGGAAAAATAAAGATCCAAATACTATTAATCCACTTTCTACAGTTGACTTGGTTATAGACCATTCAGTACAGGTTGACCAATCTGCAAAACCCGGTTCATTTGAAAAAAATGTTGATATAGAATTTAAAAGAAATGGTGAAAGATATTCCTTTTTAAAGTGGGGACAACAAGCTTTTAATAATTTCAGAATTGTTCCACCAGGCACTGGTATCTGTCATCAAGTAAATTTAGAGTATCTATCAAAAGTTGTTTGGTGTGAAAAATATAAAGAAGATGAGTATTTATTTCCTGATACTTTAGTTGGAACAGATAGTCATACAACAATGGTAAATGGATTATCCGTACTTGGTTGGGGAGTTGGTGGAATAGAAGCCGAAGCTGGAATGCTTGGTCAACCAATTTCAATGTTAATTCCTGAAGTTATAGGTTTTGAAGTAAAAAATAAAATGCCTGAAGGTACTACAGCTACTGATTTAGTTTTAACTGTTGTAAAAATTTTAAGGGACAAAGGTGTTGTTGGAAAGTTTGTAGAATTTTATGGAGATGGATTAAAAAATTTAACACTTGCTGATAGAGCAACTATTGCAAATATGGCTCCAGAATATGGAGCTACTTGTGGCTTTTTTCCAATTGATGATGAAACTTTAAAATATTTAAGATTTTCGGGAAGAAATGAACATATTGTTTCTACTGTAGAAAAATATGCGAAAGAGCAGGGATTGTGGGTGAGTGAAAACATCGAATTTACAGATAAGGTTTCACTAGATATGTCTTCAATTGTTCCAACAATATCTGGGCCAAAAAGACCACAAGATAAAGTTTTATTAAACGAAGCATCATCAGAATTTAAAAAAGTATTTAAAAAAACTACAGAACGAAATAAAAAACATATTTCAAAAGTTAATAGTACTGATTTTGAAATTAAAGATGGTTCTATATTAATAGCTGCAATAACATCTTGCACAAATACTTCTAATCCAAACGTTTTAATTGGGGCAGGTTTGTTGGCAAAAAAAGCTATTAAATTGGGATTAAAAACAAAACCATGGGTAAAAACTTCATTAGCACCAGGATCGCAAGTAGTAACTGATTATTTGGAAAAAGCGGGTCTTAATAAATACCTAGATGAATTAGGGTTTAATTTAGTTGGCTATGGATGCACAACATGCATTGGAAACTCAGGTCCATTGCCTGATAACATAGTAGAAGCAATTGAAAAAGAAAATATATATGCAGTATCAGTTTTATCTGGTAATAGAAATTTTGAAGGTCGTATATCTCCACACATAAAAGCAAATTATTTAGCATCACCCCCACTTGTTGTTGCTTATGCTTTAGCTGGTCATATGGAAGTAGATTTATATAAAGACCCTTTAGGAAAAGATAAAAATGATAAAGATATTTTTTTAAAAGATATTTGGCCTTCAAATAAAGAAATAGAAGATACTTTAAGTGAGGCATTAAACGCAAAAATGTTTATCGAAAGATACTCCAATGTTTCCGAAGGACCAGTTCAATGGCAAAAAATTAAAACTGAAAAAAGTAGCATTTATAATTGGGATGAAGGATCAACATATGTAAAAAGACCACCTTTTTTTGATAATATGTCGGATGAACCAGAGGGATTTAAACAAATTAAAGATGCCAGACCATTATTGATTTTAGGAGACATGATTACAACTGATCATATTTCTCCAGCAGGATCTATTCAAAAAGAAAGTCCAACTGGTGAATATTTTATGGAGCATCAAATTTTACCAAAAGATTATAATTCTTATGGATCAAGAAGGGGAAATCACGAAGTTATGATGA
>CACKXX010000006.1 GCA_902604265.1 uncultured Pelagibacteraceae bacterium
CAATACTGCAACTGTTGCGGCTGATGTATGAACTCTACCTTGGGTTTCTGTATCTGGTACTCTTTGAACTCGGTGAACTCCACTTTCATATTTTAATAAAGAATATATATTTTTGCCCTTTATATTTGCTATAACTTCTTTTAAACCGCCAGCTTCACTTTTTGAAATACTAATTATTTCTAAAATCCATTTTTTTTTATGAGAAATTTTTTCATACATTTTAAATAAATCTGATGCAAATAAGCTTGCCTCTAAACCTCCAGTTCCAGCTCTTATTTCAATTATTGCATTTTTTGAATCTGCATCGTCTTTTGGTAATAAAAATAACTTAATTTTTTTTTCATTTAATTCGTTGTTTATAATTAGATCATCTAGTTCTTTTTTAGCCATATCTTTTATTTCTTTATCACTTTCGATGTCATCAATTATTTTTTCTAAATCTTTTTTATTCTTTTCAAAATTTAAATATTTTTTTGCATCATTTACTATTTCATTAAGATCTGAGTATTCTTTTGATTTTAAAGCAAATTGTTTTTTATCTACACTCCCAGAAGATAATTCTGTCTCAAGGCTTTTGTGTCTCAAAATTAATTCTTCAACTTTTTTTGCTGGAACCATTATTTTTTTTTTCAATTTCTTGGGCTTTTTGCTCAACTAACTGAACTACCTTTGAAATAATACCATGATTATCTAATTTTTCAGTTTGAAGCCCCTTTATATAAAGCATACTACTATCTTTTCCGCCACCAGTTATTCCAATATCAGTTTGGGATGCTTCGCCGGGTCCATTAACAACACAGCCTATTATAGATAGAGTTAAAGGTGTTTTAATATGGGATAGCTTTTCCTCTAAAATTTTAACCGTCTCAACAACTTCAAATCCTTGTCTAGCACATGAAGGGCAAGATATTATCTTAACACCTCTATCTCTTAAATTTAATGATTTTAAAATTTCGTTTCCTACTTTAATTTCTTCAACAGGGTCGTCTGATAGAGAAACTCTAATAGTGTCTCCAATACCATCTAATAGTAGATTTCCTAAACCAATAGAAGATTTTATGCTTCCAGGAATAAAGCTTCCTGCCTCTGTAATTCCTAAGTGAAGTGGATAATCAGTAATCTTTGAAAGTTCTCTATATGCTTTTATAGATAAAAATACATCTGAAGATTTGACACTTATTTTAAAATTAAAAAAATCTAAGTCTTCCACAATTTTTATATTTCTAATTGCACTTTCTACTAAGGCTTCAGGACAAGGTTCTTTAAATTTTTCTAAAATATCTCTTTCCAATGAACCAGAGTTTACTCCAATTCTTATTGAACAATTATTATTTTTTGCAGCAGATATAACCTGCGAAATTTTTTTTTTATCTCCTATGTTACCAGGATTAATTCTTAAACAGTCTGCCCCATTCTCTGCCGCCTCTATTGCTCTTTTAAAATGAAAATGAATATCTGCAACTATGGGTATAGGAGAATGTTTTGTTATTTCTTTTAGAGCATGAGTAGATTCTTCATCGGGGCATGAAACTCTAACAATATCACCTCCAACTTCAGCGATCTTACCAATTTGATTTAAAGTTTCTTTGGCATTTCTTGTTAAAGTATTTGTCATAGATTGAACTGAAATTGCATTATTGCCTCCAATTTTAACTTTTCCTACTTTAATAACTTTGGTGACTCTTCTTTTAATATCCCTGAAAGGTCTTATGCTCATTTTTGATTTATTTTTCTAAATTAAACTCTTTATGCAAAACTTTTACAGCATTATTTAAATCTTTTCTATTTACTAAAACAGATATTTTTATTTCAGATGTTGAAATTACAATGATATTTATATTTTTTTTTGCTAGTGCATTGAACATTCTGTAAGTTACACCGGGAGTTGTAATCATTCCTACTCCAACTATAGAAACTTTTGATACTTTGCTGTCTACAATTAATTTTCTAAAATTAATTTTTTTATTTTTTTTTAGTAATTTTTGAGTTTTAAATAAATCTTCATTTTTTATAGTAAATGTTAAATCTGTTTCTTTGCCATTTGATGAAATATTTTGTACTACCATATCAACATTTATAGAATTTTTATAAATTGGCTCAAATATAGAGGCTGCAACCCCAGGCTTATCTTTTACCCCAATTAACGTAACTTTGGCATCATTTTTTGTAAATGATACTCCTCTAATAATTTTATCACTTAATATATTTTTTCTCTTAGTTATTATAGTCCCGGGTAAATTCTTAAATGATGATTTAACGTTAATATCAATTCTATTTAATCTTGCGTCTTGAATTGAGTGAGGCTGCATAACTTTAGAACCTAATGAGGCCATTTCAAGCATTTCATCATAAGAAATAACTTTAATTTTTTTCGCTTTTTTAATTGAATTAGGATCTGTTGTATAGACTCCATCAACATCTGTATAAATTATACATTTTTGAGCTTTAAAAAATCTTGCTAACATAATAGCGCTAGCATCTGTACCTCCTCTGCCAATTGTAGTTATTCTTGAATGTGAGTTTATTCCTTGAAATCCCGCTACTATAGGAATGCCCCCTGATTTTAAATATTTAATTATATTTTTTTTATATATACTTTTAATTCTAGATGCAGAGTGATTACCAGTTGTTAATATAGGTATTTGCCACCCTAACCATGACCTCGATTTGTAACCTAGATGGTTTAATCTTCCAGCTATTAAAGAACATGACATTTGCTCTCCAGAAGAGACTAAAACATCATACTCTTCTGCTAAAAAATCATTAGAAATTTCTTTTGACTTTCTTACTAGCTCATTTGTCACACCACTCATCGCAGAGGTAGCTACAATAACTTTATACTTTTTTTTAATATAAGAAATAATTATTTTTGAAACCCTTTTTATTCTATTAGTAGAACCAACAGAGGTTCCTCCAAATTTAAGTACTACAATTTTCATTGATCAATTTTTTAATTTAAATAAATTATGTTGATAAAATACATCTTAATTGTAATGTCAACCATCAATGACGTATGAATACAGTAAATAAAAAAGAAATTGAAAAATTTTCAAAAATAGCCGATGAATGGTGGAATGTAGAGGGAAAGTTCAAGCCTTTGCATAAATTTAATCCTCTGAGAATTAAGTATATTAAAGAAAAAGTAATGCATCACTTCAATATAAATTCAAAGTCTAAGCCATTAAAAAATATTGAATTGTTAGATATAGGATGTGGTGGTGGACTATTATCAGAGCCCATGTGTAGATTAGGAGCTAAAGTTACTGGAATAGATGCATCTCAAAAAAATATATATGTTGCATCTTATCACTCAAAAAAAAATAAATTGAAGATTAATTATTTATGTTCTTCTCCAGAAAAAATTAAATTAAAAAAAAAATTTGATGTAATTTTAAATATGGAAGTTGTAGAGCATGTAGATGATTTAAATCTTTTTTTAAAAAAAAGTTCTCTAATGCTTAAAAAAAATGGATTAATGTTTATTTCAACTTTAAATAAAACACTTAAATCTTATGTTTTTGCCATAATTGGTGCGGAATACGTTTTAAAGTGGCTTCCAGTTGGAACGCACGATTGGAATAAATTTGTAAAACCAGAAGAGTTAGTAAATATTACTAAAAATAATAATTTAGAATTAATAAAAATTGATGGAGTTTTTTTTAATTTATTAAAAAATGAATGGATGATTTCTAAAGATCAATCTGTAAATTATATAACTCAATTCAAAAAAATTTAATTTTCTTTATCATTTACCCAAGGTATAATTTCAGTATCAATACCTTCATCTGATAGTTCTTCAACTTCTTTCTTAGTTGCGTTACCATAAATTCCTTTTTCTCTTTTTTTATTATTATAATGAATTGATCTAGCTTCGTATGCAAAATTATTTCCAACATAATCAAAATTATTTTCAACAAATTTTTTATACTTTTTTAGTTTGTTTTTAATTTCTGTATGTTTTTTTGAATTTAAATTATTAATTTTTTTTTTATTATTAATAATGGATGGTGCCATTAAAGATTTTTTAATGTTATAAGAATTACATTTTGGACAATTTAAAAGTTTGGACTTTTTTAATTTTTCATATTCTTTCGATGAAGCAAACCAACTATCGAAGTCTTTGGAGCATTTTTTACAAAATAATCTAAATTTTATCATATTTATTATATAAATATTTAATTTCAATAAACCTAAGTTCTATAATCTGAATTAATTTCAACATATTTTTTAGTTAAGTCCATAGTGTAAGATGTAAAATCTTTTTTTCCTAAATTTAAATTTATGATTAAATCTATTTTTTCACTCTTCATATAATCTGCTGCTTCGTATTCATTATATGATGGCAAAAGCTTTCCATTCTCAATAATTGAAATATGACCCAATTTAATTGATATTTTGTTTGGATTTAAATTTACATCAGCTTTTCCAATTGCCATAATTATCCTTCCCCAATTAGGGTCTTCACCTGCAATAGCTGTTTTAACCAGGGGAGAGTTAGCAATAGAAAAACTTACTTTTTTTGCATCTTGTTCTGTTTTACAATTTTTTACCTTAACTGTAATAAATTTTGATGCACCTTCGCCGTCAGCTGCTACTCTTTTTGCAAGATTTAAAAGAACGTTAAATAATGATGAGTTAAATAATTTTAATTTTTTATCTTTTATACTGCTAATACTTGAGTTTGAGGCTTCGCCAGTTGCAAAAATAGAAACCATATCATTAGTGCTAGTGTCTCCATCACAAGAAATAGCATTAAACGTTTTTTGTATATTCTGCTTTAGTAGTTGTTTTAATATAGTTGAGGATATATTCGCATCTGTGAATATAAATCCTAATGTAGTTGCCATATTAGGATAAATCATGCCTGATCCTTTTGCAATGCCATAAATTCTTATTAACTTATTTCCTATATAACATTCCTCCATAGCAAGTTTTGGTTTTAGATCGGTTGTCAAAATACCCATGGCAGCCTTAACCCAAATATATTTATTTTGATTATATTTTATATTTTCTATTAATTCTGGAATGCTGCTTTTTATTTTTTCAGTTGGAAAAGCTTCTCCTATAGTTCCTGTACATGCAAATAAAATTTCATTAGGTAGAATTTTTTCAGGTTTTTCTTCATCAATTTTTTGTTTTTCTGTTAACATTTGAGATAAATTTTCAGCTAATATTTTTAATCCTTTAAATCCATTTTTCCCAGTAAACGCATTTGCATTTCTTGTATTTATTAACAAAGCTTTAATTCTTTTTTTATTAATTTTTAAATTCCATTTTATATTTTCTGAAACTAATTTAGATTGCGTATAAACCGAAGCGTGATTAGCTCCGTTTCTAAAATAAAACATAACAACATCATCTCTTTTTTTTGAATATAAATTTGCACTTATTGAAGATATTGATAAACCATCAATATGTTCTAGGTCTTGAAAATCACCTATTTTTGAGTTTTTGCTTATTGAATTTAATAAATTGTTTAGATTAATTGTCATACTATTTAAAAATTTGATTTAGTTACTATATTAAACCTTAAATTTAAATTATAAAATAATATACTTATTAAATGCTCAATCCACTAAATTTTTTATCAAAAATTATCAAATCTTCTAACCAAAAGGAGCTAGATAGATTAAACAAAATTGTAAAAAAAATTAATAGTTTAGAGGATCAAATAGCAAAATTAGAAGATAAATCATTTCCAGAAAAGACTAATGAATTTATTAAACAAATTAGCAATGGGGATTCTTTGGAAAAAATACTTCCAGAAGCTTTTGCATTAGTGAGAGAGGCTTCTAAAAGACTAAATAATGAACGTCACTTTGATGTTCAAATTTTAGGGGGAATTGTTCTTCATGAAAATAAAATAGCAGAAATGAAAACGGGTGAAGGGAAAACATTAACAATCACACTTGCGGCATACCTAAATGCATTAACAAAAAAAGGTGTTCATATAGTTACTGTTAATGACTATTTAGCAAAAAGAGATTGCGAAAACATGAAAGGAATTTACAATTTTTTAGGTTTAACCTCTGGTTATATAAATAATGATCAAACTGATGAGGAAAGAAAAAAAAATTATAACTGTGACATCACTTATGCAACTAATAGTGAATTGGGTTTTGATTACCTTAGAGATAATATGAAATTCTCATTTAAATCTATGGTTCAGCGTGAACACAATTATGTCATTGTAGATGAAATTGATTCTTGTTTAATTGATGAAGCAAGAACTCCTTTAATTATTTCTGGAGGCGCAGAAGACAAAACAAATCAATATTTGGCTGTAGATAAACTGATTAAAAATTTAAAAAAAGAAGATTTTGAAATAGACGAAAAAGATAAAAATGTTTTGTTAACTAATCAAGGAGTGGACAATATAGAAAATATTTTATCAAATGCTGGAATTCTAAAAAATAAAAATTTTTATGATCCAGATAATTTGCATCTAGTTCATCATGTTAACCAAGCCTTGAGGGCAAATTATTTATATTTAAATGGTAGAGATTATATAGTTAAAGATAGACAAGTAATTATAATTGATGAACAGACTGGAAGACAATTACCAGGAAGAAGATTTGGCGATGGACTTCATCAAAGCATTGAAGCAAAAGAAAGAGTAGAAGTGCAGAGTGAAAATCAAACACTTGCATCTATAACCTATCAAAATTATTTTAAACTATATTCGAAAATTGCAGGCTGTACGGGTACAGCAAAAACCGAGTCTGAAGAATTTTTTGAAATTTATAAACTTCCAGTAATTGAAATTCCTACAAATAAAAAAATGATACGACATGACTGGAATGATCAAATATTCAGATCGCTAAAAGAAAAAGATGAAGCAATTATAAAAAAAATAAGCGAATGCAATAAAAATTCACAACCCTTGTTAATATTTACTGCAAATATAAATAAATCAGAACATTATTCAGAATTATTAAATAAAGCAGGAATTGAACATACAGTTCTAAATGCAAAAAATCATGAAAGAGAGGCAGAAATCATTGCAAACGCAGGTAAGAAAAATTCAGTTATTATAACAACAAGTATTTCTGGACGTGGAGTCGATATAAAATTGGGCGGTAAAAATCTACCATCAATTAAGGAAAAAGAAGAAATTAAATCGTTAGGAGGACTATTTGTAATTGGAACAGAAAGAATGGAAAGTCGAAGAGTTGATAATCAAGCAAGAGGACGTTCTGGAAGACAAGGTGATGAAGGTAATTCAATATTTTTTGTAAGCCTTGAAGATGATTTAATGAGAATTTTTGGCTCTGATTCTATGAACAATATTCTTGAAAAACTTGGTTTAAAAGATGGAGAAAGTATTGACCATCCATGGATAAATAAAGCTCTAGAAAGAGCACAACAAAAAGTTGAGGCTAGAAATTTTGATATACGAAAAACTTTGCTTAAATTTGATAATGTTCTAAATGATCAAAGAAAAGTTATATTTGGTCAAAGAAATAATATTATAGGAAGCAAAGAAGCTTTTATATATTCTGATGAATTTTTTGATGAAATTCTTATCAAGTTAAAGGAATTAAAAAAATTAAATTTATCCAATGATAGAAATACCGAAAATTCTTTACAAATAAAATCAATTTTAGGAAAATCATTTGAAAATGAAGAATTTAAATCAATTCTTAATTCAAGCGATGAAAATTTTTTAGAAAAAATTAGAAAAAAATATTTGGAGAAGAGAGATGAAAGAGAAAAAATGCTGGGTAAAGACCAAGCAAAAGAATTAGAAAAAAGAATACTTTTACAACTTATTGATCAAAACTGGAAATCTCATATTCAATATTTAGAACAATTAAGAGGAGTTATAGGATTAAGATCATACGGTAATAGAGACCCATTAATAGAATATAAAAAAGAATCTTTTTCTCTATTTGAAAACTTATTATTTAAACTTAAATCTGATCTAATTACAGTTTTATTAAATCTTCAAGTTGTTGAAAAAAAAGAAGAAATAGAAAAAGAAAATAATTATAAAAATTTTTACTCAAAAAAAATTGGTCGAAATGAACTATGTCCTTGTAACTCTGGAAAAAAATACAAGCATTGTCATGGCTCTTTATAATGAAAATAAATAAAATAAAATTAAAATTGTAACAAGAATGGATATAATAAAGTAATTTTTATTATTTAAAAATTTATTAAAAAATTTATTTAATACATTTGTTTTCATAGATAAATTATCTGATGAAGTAGTGCCGCTAGAAAGGCCTCGACCTCTTCCTATAGATAAAAACTTATTTTTTCTATGTAATAATATCTGCTCTTTATTCATATTTAAAAAAAAATTTAAATTATTTCTTATTGAGTTTCTCACATTGTCTAAAATTATGTCTTTATCTCTGTGTGCGCCGCCTGTAGGTTCGGGAATTATCTCATCAATTATTTTTAAATCGTATAGATCTTTTGAAGATAATTTCATTGCCTTTGATGCCTCTAATGTTTTTTTTGGATCTCTCCATAATATTGTTGCACAACCTTCGGGAGATATTACAGAGTAAATTGCATTTTCAAGCATTATAACTTTATTTGAAGATGCTAGTGCTATTGCACCTCCAGATCCTCCTTCTCCAATAATAATAGAAATGTTAGGAACTGTTAGCTCCATACTGCATTCTATTGATTTTGATATAGCTTCAGCTTGTCCTCTTTCTTCGGCTCCTACCCCAGGATATGCTCCCGGAGTATCTATAAATGATATTATTGGAATTTTAAATTTATTTGCAAGTTTCATTAGTCTTATTGTTTTTCTATATCCTTCTGGTCTCATCATTCCAAAATTTCTTTCAATTCTAGACTCTAAATCTTCTCCCTTTTCTTGTCCTATAACCAAAACAGATTTATTCTCAAATTTTGCAAATCCACTTATTACTGATTTATCTTCTGCATAAAATCTATCGCCAGAAAGAGGAATAAAATCTTCAAAAAGATTTTCTATAAAATACTTGGCTTTGGGTCTATCTTCGTGCCTTGCCACTAAAGTCGTTTGCCAATGATCTAAGTTGGAATATATATGTTTTAACTTATTATTTATATCAGCCTGAAGCTCAGATATTTTTGTAGTATCTACCTCTGATAATCCTTCTTGATTATATGGATCTTTTAATTTTTCTAACTCTAATTCTAAATTTTTAATTTCTAGTTCAAAATTTAAATAATTTTTCATATTTTTCTAACTGTGTTTATAAAGCAAAAAACGGCAATAAAATGGTAAAAAATTAAGATTATTATTTATAAATTGACTATTTTTGTATTAAAAAGTTATATTTAAAACAATAATGAAGGAAAAATATCTAAAAATTAATAGGTTGTCAGTCTCAAGAAATTTAGCAAATTTTATAAATAAAGAGTTGTTACCAGGAACCAGTGTAAATAAAAAAAAATTTTGGAAAGATTTTGACAAAGTTGTTCATGAACTTTCACCTAAAAATAGAAAATTACTTCAAAAGAGAGAGAGATTGCAAAAAACAATTGATGCTCTACATATAGATAGAAAAGAAAATCAAGTAAATTTAAAAGAGTATACTAAATTTTTAAAAAGAATTGGTTATTTAAAAAAACCTGGACCAAATTTTAAAATTAAAACAAAAAATGTCGATATAGAAATATCAAGTATATGCGGTCCGCAATTAGTTTGTCCAGTTTCAAATGCTAGATTTTTATTAAATGCAGCTAATGCAAGATGGGTAAGCTTGTATGACAGCTTGTATGGAACAGATGTAATTCCAGAAACGCAAGGAGCACTTAAGGGAAAAACTTATAACCCAGTAAGAGGTAAAAAAGTAATTGAATATGCTCGTGATATACTAGACAAATATATACCTTTAAAAAACGAAAGTTGGAAAAATCTTAAAGAGGTCCCAGAAGTAAATAATAATAAATTAATTTTAAAACTTAAAGATCCTAAACAATTTGTTGGCTATAAAAAAAAATTAAACAAATTATCTTCACTATTATTTGTTAATAATAACCTTCATATTGATATTTTGTTTAATCAAAAAGGAAGTATGGAAACTAACAACCCTGAATCACAACGAATTCAAGATAAAATTAAAATTTACGATATTATTATTGAGTCTGCTGTATCTACTATATGTGATCATGAAGATAGCGTAGCAGCTGTAGATGCGGAAGATAAAATTTTAGGATATAGAAATTGGCTTGGTTTAATGAAAGGTAACTTAAATGTAAAATTTAAAAAAGGTGGCAAAGAAGTTTTAAGACTATTAAATAAAGATCGTGAATATATTTCATCAAAAGGTAAAAGATTAAAACTGCATGGCAGATCTTTATTATTAAATAGAAACGTTGGTCATCTTATGACAAATCCTTCAATACTTCTAAAAGATGGGTCTGAGTGTCCAGAAGGAATACTTGATGCATTTATTACCTCACTTGCATGTTTGCATGATTTTAAAAAAAAAGGAAATTCAAGAGTTAATTCCATATATATAGTAAAACCTAAAATGCATGGTCCAGAGGAATGTGAATTTACTAATTTAATTTTTGAAAAAGTTGAAAAATCTTTAAAATTAAAAAAGTATCAAATCCTTTGTGGTATCATGGATGAAGAAAGAAGAACTTCTATTAATTTAAAAGAATGTATAAGAGCTTTAAAAAATAGGGTGTTTTTTATTAATACTGGCTTTTTAGATAGAACCGGAGATGAAATTCATACATCAATGGAAGTTGGTCCAATGATTAAAAAAGGTGACATGAAGTCTACGAAATGGATCCGTGCTTACGAAAATAATAATGTAGATATTGGTTTAAAGTGTGGTTTTTCTGGAAAATGCCAGATTGGTAAAGGCATGTATGCAGCACCAGATTTAATGGAAGAAATGATGAAACAAAAAATTGCTCATCCTTTATCCGGAGCTAATTGCGCATGGGTACCATCTCCTACTGCAGCTTCACTACATGCTTTACACTATCACGAGGTAAATGTATTTAATAAGCAAAAAGAATTAGTAAAAAGGAAACCTGCTAAACTAAGTGATCTTTTAACTATTCCAATCGAAAAAAAACCTAATTGGTCTGATGAAGAAATTAATAAAGAATTAAAAAATAATGCCCAAGGTATTTTGGGCTACGTGGTTAGATGGATAGATCAGTCAGTTGGTTGTTCAAAAGTTCCTGATATTAATGGAATTGGATTAATGGAAGACAGAGCTACCTGCAGAATAAGTAGTCAACATATTGCTAATTGGCTACACCACGGTATATGTAGTAAGAAGCAGGTTTTAGAAGTAATGAAAAAAATGGCTAAAGTTGTTGATAGCCAAAACCTTAAGGATCCAAGCATGAAAGGACATGCTCCTTATAAACCAATGTCAGATAACTTTGATAAATCAACTGCTTTTAAAACAGCTTGTGAACTTGTGTTTAATGGAAAATTTCAACCTTCAGGATACACAGAACCAATACTTCATCTTAACAGATTGCTTAAAAAAATTAATTAAGTTGATTTAAAAACTTTGTCGATTTTTAAAAGCTGATACCAAAGTTCCATCATCTAAATTTTCAATTTCACCACCAACTGGTAATCCTTGGGCAAGTTTCGAAATTCTAACATTAATATTTTTTAAACTATCTTGAATATAAAAAGCAGTAGTTTGACCTTCTACTGTTGCACTTGTAGCTAAAATTACTTCTTGAATTTTATCTTTTTTAACTCTTTCAACCAAAGAATTTACTAATAAGTCTTCTTTTTTTTGATTATTTAGACTTGAAATTGTACCGCCAAGAATATGAAAATATCCTTTATATACACTAGAACTTTCTATGCTCCATTGATCAGCTATGTTTTCTACAACACAAATTTTATTATATTTATTTTTATTGTTTTCACAGCCATTACATCCTTCTAAATTAGATTTTAAAGAACCACAAATTTTACATCTTGATATATTTTTATAAACCTCAGCTAAAATTTTTGCCATTGGTTTAATTAATTCTTCTCTATTATTAATTAATTTTAGAACTATTCTCTTTGCTGATTTTGGTCCTAAGCCAGGGAGCTTGGAAATCAATTTAATTAATTCATCAATTTCAGAAATATTTTGCATTCAAATTACATGGGCCACTTAAAGCCTGGTATGTCAATGCCACCTGTGGCTTTAAAAATTTCTTCAGATGTTTTTGTTTTTAATTGAGATTTAGCGTTGCTGAATGCAGCTTTAATTAAATCTTCAACAATTGTTTTATCTTCTTTTAATATTTCTGGAGAAATGTCTAATTCTATTAATTCACCATCACCATTAAGTGTAACTTTTACAGAACTACCTCCGGATATCCCTGTAACATTAATTTTTTTTATTTTTTCTTGGCTTTCTTTCATCTTGTTTTGAAGTTCCTTGGCCTTATCTAAAATTTTATTGAAATCAGTCATTGTTCATTATCTTTTAATTTTACTTCAATTAGTTCGGCATCTGGAAATTTCTCAACTATTTTTTTATAGATATCTCCTTTTTTTTCTGACTTTATAAATTCTGATTTCTCAAGATTTTTTTTATGTTTTTTTGATATTTGTCCTTCTTCTTTTGAAAAGGCAATTATCCATCTTCGGCCTGTCCATTCATTTAATTTTAAAGATAATTCTTTAACAAAATCTTTATCTAAATTTTCATTAAATGAAATTTCGATCCTTTTATCTGTAAAACTTACCAAGTTAACATTTGTTTCAAGTTCATACTTTAATTTTAATTCTTTTTTTTTAGTACATAAGTCAATTAAATGTTCAAAATTTTTTATTCCGATTGTTTCTAATTTTGTTTCTTCTTTTATCTCTGGTTTTAGAGTTTCTTTTTGGGAAAAATTTTTAATTTGACTTATTGTTTTGTTGTTAATTTCCTTGCTATCTTCTTCTTTAGCTAAATTGATTTGTTTATTTATATTTGGATTATTCAATATTCTTTGATTATATAAATCTTTATTATTCTCTGTTATTGAAATTTTTTTTTCCTTAAGATGCATTAATCTTATTAGAAACATTTCCATAGATAAATTTTGATTCGAGACAATGTCTAGCTCCCCTAATGTTTTTATCGTAAACTGCCAAAATAATAATAAAATTTCAGAACTAATTTCTCTTGAGATTAATTCTATTTCTTTAAATTCCTCATCATTAAGAGAAAAATTATTTCCATCTAATTTAATAGATGAAATATTTTTAACATAATAAAGTATTTCTAAAAAATCATTAAGAAATATTTTAGGTTCTACTCCTTGATTATAAATTGATCTATAAACGTTTATTACCTCTTTTTCATCTCCTTTGAAAATAAATTTAATCAGATTAATAAGATAGCTTTTGTCAAAATGTCCAAATATTTTTTGTGCTCCTTTTAAGTCAAGTTCAGATTTTTCATTTTTACTTAATAATGCTCTATCTAAAAGAGAAAGGGCATCTCTAACAGAACCTTCGGATATTTTTATAATCAATTTTAAAGCTTCATCATTTATTTTTCCATTTTCTTTATTTTTAACTTCCTTAATAAATTCGAACAAGTCTTTAGAATTTATTCTTGATAAGTCAAATCTCTGGCACCTCGATAATACAGTCACAGGGATTTTTTTTATTTCAGTTGTTGCAAAAATAAATTTTAAATAATCCGGTGGTTCTTCTAAGGTTTTTAAAAGTGCATTAAAAGCTTGTTTGCTAAGCATATGAACTTCATCAATTATAAATATTTTATATTTTGCACTAGTTGGTCCATATCTAGAAAATTCTATTAAATCTCTGATATCATCCACGCCTGTTTTGCTAGCAGCGTCCATTTCTAAAACATCAATATGATTTGAATTGCTAATTTCTTTACAATTTTCACAAGGTTCTTCTGCACAAAGCTGATCAATTCCTTTGGAACAATTTAGAGATTTTGCAACAATCCTAGCTATGGTTGTTTTCCCTACTCCTCTTATACCAGTAAATAAATATGCATTAGCTAACCTATTATATTTAATGGAATTATAAATAGTTTCTGCAACAACCTCTTGTCCTATTAAATCCTTAAATGTTTTGGGTCGATATTTTAATGCTAGAACTTTTGAATTGTTGTTCATAAAATAAATTGTTTTAGGAGACTAGAACCTGAGTAACTGTCTCTACGATTGCTTCCGTTAAGATCTGGTCGGGTTCAAGCAGCACCCACCTCTAGCCTCCAATATGTATTATAACAGCTAACATTCTTAATTCTACAAGACAAAGTAGCAAGTTACTTATCTCTATATTTGTCAGCTTCAAAAACACCTAGGACGTGCATATCATCGCAATGCAGTCCCAGTTCTTCTAAAGAATTTTTTACTTTTGGTTCTTCAATGTGTCCATCCAGTTCGCATAAAAAGAAATAAGATGAAAACGAATTTTTTTCAGGAAAACTTTGTAATTTTGTCAAATTCACACCGTTAAGAGTGAAACTGCCTAAGGCACTATAAAGTGCTCCTGCCTTGCTTTTTAATTTAAACAACAGAGATGTTATATATTTATTTTTTTTAAATTCAGGTTGAAATATTTCTTTTTGCATAATTAAGAATCTCGTTACATTTTCCTTTTCATCTTGAATATTTGAATTCAAAATTTCCAAATTATATATTTCAGCACTTAATTTTGATGCAATTGCACCTTTTGATTTATCTTTAGCTTCAGAAATATATTTAGCAGATCCAGCAGTATCAGCTCTAACATTTTCATTTAATTTTTTTTTTTTTATGAAAACTGATGATTGACTCAATGCTTGTGCATGAGAATACACCTCTCTAATATCTTCTATTTTTGCACCAGGAATGCTGAGAAGGTTGTGATTAATTGAAAAAAAATGTTCTGCACAAATATTTAGCCTATATTTAAAAATTAAATATTCTACACCAATATTTCCGGTCGTTTTATTTGATTCTGGTATAATTGCTTTTATAGAGCTATCTTGGTTTGCTTTTTCAAAACACTCATCAAATGTTTTACAAGGTATTGTATCGCAGTTTGGATATTTTTCTTTCGCACAACTCTCGCTATAACTTCCGGCTATTCCTTGGTAAGCAATTTTCATTTTAAGATTTATATTCTAATTTTTTTTTTAAAGCTAGATAATCTTCCATAGTATCAATTCCTTTAGAACTAAATTTTGCCAGCGCTACATTTATTTTTATTCCATTTTCCATTGCTCTAAGCTGTTCTAGTCTATTTTTAATCTCATTAACTGTTTGTTCGTAATTAATTAATTTTTTTAAAACATTTGGTTTATATGCATATATTCCTAAATGATGATAAATATTAATATTTAAATTATCTACTTTTCTTTTAAAATCTAATGCAATTGGGAAATTATTATATGTAATTTTAGTATCTGTAATGACTTTAACAATATTTTCATTGCTTAAATTAGATTTTAAATTAATTTCTGAGGCCAAAGTACCTATGTCTGGTTTATTAATTTCTACAAACCTATTCAAAATTTTTAAATCATTTATATCTATGTCTGGTTCGTCTCCTTGAAGGTTAATAATATATTCTATATCTTTTAAATCTAATTTTTCAAAACACTCGTAAATCCTATCAGTTCCTGTTTTATGCTTGTTGCTAGTTAAAACAGCTTTTCCTCCATTTAAATTTACATCATCTATGATTTCTTTATCTTCTGTTGCAACATATACATCTCCGATATCAGCTTGTTTAGCTTTTTTAACAACATGAGAAATTATTGAAGTTCCATTGATTTTTAAAAGAGGTTTCCCTGGTAACCTTGTGGCTGAAAGCCTTGATGGTATCAAAATTACTGTTTTAGTCATTATATTTCCTGATAATTTATGCGTCCAAGAGACGCAAATTGTATATTTAAATATTTAAGCTTTTTAATAACTATCATGTTATATGAATTAATATAAATAATATAAATGAATTCTTTTGAAATAAATAAAATTATTACTGCAATTCTAGTAACTGTATTAGTGGTTTTTGGTATTGGAAAAATATCAGATATTATTTTTGATAAAGATAAAACAGATATTGTTGCCTATAAAGTTGAAGCGCCTGAGGGATTGGCTGTTCAGGCGAGTGCTGAGTCAAGCACAGATATATCAGCATTATTAGCAATGGGTGATGTTGCTCATGGAGAAAAAGTTTTTAAAAAATGTAAGGCATGCCATAGCGTCAAACAAGATGGAGGAAATAAAATTGGTCCCAAGCTTTGGAGTGTAATGTTTAGACCAGTTGGGGCTGTAACTGATTATAAATACTCAAAAGCTTTATCGACTTATCAAAAAGAATGGACATGGGAAGAAATGAATGGTTTTTTAATTAAACCAGCCACATGGATAAAAGGGAATAAAATGGGATTTGCTGGACTTAAAAATGAAAAGGACAGAGCTTCTGTAATTTTATATCTAAATCAAAATAGTGATAGTCCAAAAGAATTACCGTAATTTTTCAAAACAATACAATAATATACTTTTCTGAACATAAATTCTATTAAGTGCTTGCTGCCAGACTCTTGATTGTTTTCCTAAAAAAACTTCATTTGAAACCTCAGATCCTCTAGGCAAACAATGTAAAAATATTGCATCTTTTTTTGCATAGCTCATTACTTTTGATGTAACTTTAAAATTTTTAAATTCTTTTAATTTTTTTGCTTTATTAACTTTATCATTCATGGAAATTACTTTATCTGTAAATATAACATCACTATTTTTTGCTGCTTGGATACAATTATTAAACAATTTAATTTTTCCACTGTTTTTTTTAGCCCATTTTAATAAGTTTTTATTTGGTTGATATTTTTTTGGACTCCCAATATTTAATTTAAATGAGAATTTTACCGAAGCTTCAATTAAACTGTTAATAACATTATTACTTGCATCACCAACCCAACAAATTTGTAATTTTGATATGTTTTTTTTTTTAATTTCCTCGATTGTAAAAATATCAGACAAAACCTGTGTGGGATGAGAGGATGGACTCAGTCCATTTATAATTGGAATAGTTAAATATTTTTTAAATTCTAATAGCTTGTTATCACTATCTGTTCTAAGCATAAATGCGTTCCCAAATGTTGAAATTATTTTTGCTGTATCTGCTAAACTTTCACTACCTTTGCTTAAGTGAAGCTCGTCAGGTCTCAGTGTAAGAGCGCTACCATTAAGTTGTTTTATCGCTATATAAAAACTTAATCTAGTTCTTAAGCTAGATTTTTCAAACATTTGAATTAATAATTTTCCTTTTAGTAGTGAATCTTTGTCAGAGTCAAGTGTGTTTAAATTTTTTCTTAAATTTTTTCTTTTTTTTGCATCTAAAATTATTTTTTTTAAACTTTTACTGGAAATATCTCTTAAATTTATAAAATGCTTCATTTATATTTTAATTTCTTTACAAACTTTTCTAATTATTTTGAGAGAAATATCTATTTCATTTTTTTTTACATTAAGAGGTGGCAATATTCTAATTACATTTTCGGCAGCTTTTATTGTAAGCAGTTTATTATCTTCTAGTTTTTGAATAAATTTCTTTTGATTGTTAAAAAGTTGTAGGCCAATTAGTAAACCTACGCCTCTAACCTCTTTAATTAATTTAGGAAAATCTTTTTTAATTTGATTTAATTCGTTATGGAAATATTTAGATATTTTTTTCAAATTATTAAGAAAACCTTTTTTGGTAATCTGATCTAAAACAGCATTGCCCACGCTCATTGCCAGTGGGTTTCCTCCAAAAGTTGAGCCATGACTTCCGGGGCCCATTGATTTTGCAACTTTTTTCGTCATCAAAACTGCCCCTAATGGAAAACCTCCACCTATCCCTTTAGCTATAGGAACAATATCTGGCTTTACTTTTGATTTTTCAAATGCAAAAAAATCTCCTGATCTACCTATTCCACATTGAACCTCATCTAAAATTAACAATATTTTTTTTTCATTACAAATTTTTCTTAAATATTTAAGACATTTGTCTGGTATAGGTTTTATGCCTCCTTCACCCATTATAGTCTCTACCATTATTGCTGCTGTATTCTTTTTAATTTTACTTCTAATATTTGGAAATCTTGGCTTAAATTTTCTAAATTCAATGTGATCAAATCCTGGAACTTTTGGTCCAAAGCCCTCTGTCATTTTTCTTGATCCACTTGCAAAAATTGCAGCGATAGTTCTTCCGTGAAATGAATTCTTAATACATAAAATTCTATTTTTATTTCTTTTTCCTTTTGAATAAAAATATTTTCTTGCAACTTTTATAGCTGCTTCAGTAGCTTCTGTACCAGAATTTTGAAAAATAACATAATCAGCAAAAGTTTTTTGTGTAAGTCTTTTTGCAAGCGTCTCGCCTTCAGGGATTATAAATGCATTTGACACATGCCAAACCTTATTAGCTTGTTTTTTTATTGCTCTAACCAAATATGGATTAGCATGACCCAAAGAATTAACCGCTATACCTTGTACAAAATCTAGATATTTTTTTCCATTAGTTGCATAAAGAAAACTTCCTTTGCCTTTTTTAAAAGCAATTTTCCTTCTGTTATAATTTTTAGCTAGAAAACTGTTCATATTAATTTTTTAGTTTATGTCCAGTTTTATATAGCATAAAAGATATTAACCAGACAATAAATGCTAAAGTAGTTAAATATATTATACTATAGTTAAGTGATCCTGATTGATAGCCAATTACTGAAAATCTAAAAAAATCTATCATTACAAAAAATGGATTATGGTACGTAATGTTTTGTATAGTTTCTGGAAGCTTTGTAATTGGATAAAAACTACAGCTTAGAAAAGATAAAGGGGTCACAATGAATGAAGTAATATTTGAGATATGTTCAAATTTTTCTGAAACTATTCCAGCAATAATTCCAGCTGCACCCATAATTGTCGAACTAAGTAATAATGCTAAAAAAAAATAAAAATAGTTATGTATTCTAATTTCCGAAAAAAATGAAAATATAATTAATGTAAATACCACTAGAACCATTCCTCTTATAGCAGATGCTATAGTGATAGCCAAAGTTACTTCTAGAGCTGATAAAGGACTTGTTAATAGGTCATAAATAGTACCCATAACCTTTTTCATTAGTATTGAACTACTACTGTGTGAAAATGATTGTTGAACACATATCATAATACATAATCCTGAAATTAAAAATTGTTCATAAGGGACATTAAGGTCAGAATATCTATCTGTACCAAAAGCTATTTCAATAACTAAATAGAATAGTATTGCAGTGATTGCAGGTCCCAACAAAGTTTGCCCGAGTACTACAAGCCATCTTCTGGTCTCAGCTTCTACCAATGTAAGAAAGCCTTTAAAATTTACACGACCAAATCTTCTAACGCCAATTTTGTATTTATTATTTAATTCAATCATAAATAGTTCATATAATTCATTAAATCTGTTAATAAATTAAAAAAAAAACTTGTATTATTTAGCTTTATATGGGCACCTATATATTGTTGAAAAAGTTTAAAATTCAACTAAATATAGTGTTTTATGAGCTGGACTGAAGAGAAAGTAGAAAAACTAAAAGAACTTTGGGGCAAAGGAAATACTGCTAGCCAGATAGCCGAGATAATCGGTGGAATAAGTAGGAATGCCGTAATAGGTAAGGCTCATAGATTAAATTTATCAGCAAAAATTATTAAAAGATCAAAAATTAATAAATCAAATCAAGATAATTATAGTCAAAAAAATATAAATAAAAAAAGCAGAAAAATAAAATTCAGATCTTTACTTTTAGATAAAAATTTTGAACCTGCTAAAAATTTAAGTTTAGAGCAACTCACAGAAAATACATGTAAATATATGGAAGGGCACCCAAATGAAACTAATGCATCATTTTGTGGGAGAAAAACTGTAGAAAAATTTTCTTATTGCCCATTACATTTAATTGTTGTTTTTCAACCAAAAGGCAAAAAGGAAGATTTCAATAGCGATGACGAAATACCTCAATTTATAGAAAAAAAAATAAAGTCTGCTTAAAAAAAATATATAAATTATTTTGAATATTCTCCACCTTTTTTCCACATATAAGAATATTTAACTATTTCTTCGTCAAACTTAAGTTTTGATTTAAAACCTATATCTATATTAGATTTGTTTTCTTGGGAAAGAATATTGTCATATTTTAAAAGTTTAAGTTGATCTCGTGTAATTAAAGGGGCTGGAAGTTTTTCTAAGAAAAAGGCAATTATTTTTGCAATAAATGTTGGAACCGGTAATAAAAAAGTTTTTTTATCTATTGCAACTAATAGTTTTTTAATTATTTCCTTAAATGAAAGTTTTTCAGGCCCAACACATTCTATAATTTCAGAAGAAATGCTTTCATCTATTATCTTTACAATTATTTCACAAAAATCAGATACATGAATAGGTGAAAATTTTGTATTTCCATTATAGTATAATGGAAATATTGGTAGCAAACTTAGAAGTGTCATTATATTCGTAGTAAAATTATCGTTAACAGAATAAACCAATGATGGTCTTAAGATAACAGAGCTTGAAAAGTTATTTAATATATTTTCTTCTCCTTTTAGTTTACTTTTTGCATATTCGCTATCTGTAGCTTTTTCAATTCCAAGAGCCGAGACATGGATAAATTGTTTTAATTTATAATTTCTAGATTTTTCTGAAAGCAGAGTAGGAAAATTTATATGTATATTTTTAAAACTATTTTTTTTATTTTCAAAAAGTATTCCAACAAGATTTATACATATATCTTTATCTTCAAATAGTTTATTTAACTGATTTTCATCAAAAACATTTGCTTCTATAACTTCTATATAACCTGGATTTCCTTGAGTTTTTAATATTACTCCTTTTTTGTGTAAATTTCTCGTAACTACAGTAACTAAATGATTTTTTTTTGTAAGCCTTCTTATTAAATGACGCCCTATCTGGCCTGAGCCGCCAAAGATCAATACTTTTTTCATAATCAAAAAATAGACATTATTGTTATGTCTTTATATATATAAAATAAAAAAGAATAACATATATATAAATTTAAAATGAATAACATCAAAATTTTTGAGAATGATTTACCACCAGATATTGATTTGTCTAAAGAAAAAGTAATTGGCATTGACAATGAAGCTCTTGGATTGGTTCTTGGAAGAGATCCTTTAACTTTGGTCCAGCTAGGTTTGGAATCAAAACAGTTTTACTTAATTAAACTAAATAGAGAAACATATAATGCGCCAAATTTAATTAATGTACTATCAAACTCATCAACGCAATTCATAATGCATTACGCTAGACAAGATTTATTATGGTTAAAATATCACTTAAAAGTTGAACCCAAAAATATTTTTTGTACAAAAGTTGCATCCAAATTAGCCAGAACAGCTTCATCCGCACACGGTTATAAAGATTTAGTTAAAGAATTGTGTGGTAAAGAAATATCTAAAAAAGAACAACAAAGCGACTGGGGCAATCCAAATCTTTCTCCTAAACAAATTAATTATGCAGCACAAGATACTGAGTATTTATTTGAAATAAAAAAAAAATTAACAAAAATGCTTATAAGAGAAAAAAGGTTTGATTTATTCGAAAAATCAATGAAAGTCATACCAACACTTGTCGATATGGAAATTTCAGGTTTTAAACTTACAACATTTGAACATTAAGAAGATGAAAATTAAAAAATTTAATATAATTGCTAAAAATGTAATTGATATAGAAATAAAATCTTTAAAAAAACTTAAACAAAATATAAATATTTCTTTTGAAAAGGCTGTTAAAGCAATTTTGAATTGTAAAAATGGAAAAATAGTAATATCTGGTACTGGAAAATCTGGAATAATTGGAAAAAAAATTTCTTCAACTTTTTCTTCTATTGGCATTCCTTCTTTTTTTGTCGATGCAGGAGCATGTTCCCATGGAGACTTGGGAGTAATAAGTTCTAATGATGTTGTAATCCTTATAAGTAATAGTGGTGAGAGTGAAGAATTAAAAAATATAATCCATTATATAAAAAGAAATAAAAAGATTATTTTAATCGGAATAGTTTCAAAAAAAAATTCTATTCTTTATAAATCAGCAAATGTTAAATTACTAATACCAAACGTAAAAGAAGCTGATCCAGCGGGTATAGTTCCAACATCATCTACTATCATTCAATTAAGCATTGGAGATGCTTTGGCAATTGCAACAATGGAACAAAGAAATTTTAGTAAATTAGATTTTAAAAAATTTCATCCAAGTGGGGCTCTTGGAGTAAAATTAAAAACTGTTGAAGATTTAATGGTAATAAAAAATGAAATACCTTTTATTTATGAATATAATTCTATGAAAGTTGGACTTAAAATTATATCAAAGAAAAATCTTGGAACTCTTATTGTTCAAAATAAAAAGGGCAAGACAATAGGTATAATCACTGATGGCGACATTAAAAGAGCTAGCAATAAATATGGGAATATAAAAAATGCGAGAATAAAAGATATTATGAGTAAAAAGCCAATTTCTATAGAAAAAAATACACTTGCAGTGGAAGCTTTAACAATAATGAATAGCAAAAAAATTACTGGCTTATGCGTGCACAGTAAAAAAAATTATAATAAAACAATTGGATTTTTGCATATTCACAATATTCTTAAAGCAAATATTCAATAAATGAAAAAAAAAATTATTTTTCAAATTATAATATTTCTAACAATTTTAATTTTAAGTGCTTTTGTTTATTTTAAATACCTAAAAATAGAAAAAATAGATGAAAAAACAAATAATGATGAAAGTATTTTAAAAGATGAAAAAATTAATGATACTGAACTAGTACAAGAAAAAGAAAAAAATATAATTGAAAATATTAAATATTTTAAAGAAGATATTTATGGAAATAAATTTACTTTAAAAGCAAAAAAGGAGAAATAATTCAAAATGAAAATAAATTTATTCTTCTAGCTGATGTTAGTGGAGTGATAAGTTTAGAGAATAATTCAGAGATTTTAATTTATTCAAAATATGCAAAATATAATTCTGTTAATTTTAATACAGAATTTTACACCAATGTAAAAGCATCTTATGAAAATAATATCGTAAAAAGTGAAAATTTAGATCTTTTTTTTAAAGATAATTATGGCGAAATGTATAATAGTATTGAGTTCTATAATAGTGATACTAAAGTTATAGCAGATAAAATATTTTTTGATTTAGCTAATGGTGATATAAAAATTAACATGTATAATGATAATAACAAAGTAAGTATAATAAAAAATTAAAAGTAATGGCTATAATAAAAAAATTTCGTATTAAAACATTTAAAAAAGAAAAGCCAAAAATTGACTTAAAAAATATATCTTTGTCCTTTAATAAAAGACAAATTCTCGATGATATTTCATTGAAGATTCAAGAGGGTGAAATTTGTGGAATATTGGGACCAAATGGTGTTGGAAAATCAACCTTATTTAATATCATTATAGGGTTACTAAAACCTGACTTTGGAAAAATATTTATTAACTCATCAGATGTAACTAACATTCCAATTAATAGAAGGGCTTTAGAATTTGGAGTATGCATAGTTCCTCAGTCAGGGGGTATATTCTCTGAATTAACTTGTGAAGAAAATCTAAAATCTATTGCTGAAATTATTTTAAAAAATAAAAATGAGAGAGTTTTTAATGTAGAAAAAATGATTTCAAAATTTCAATTAGAATCTGTAAAAAATATTAAAGGAAAACATTTATCTGGTGGACAGAAAAAAAGAGTTTGCATAGCAATGGCTTTAATTTCAAATCCAAAAATAATTCTAATGGATGAACCGTTTCAAGGTTTGGATTTAATGACCACGAGAGAACTTCAAGAAACTATTGTAAATCTTCAAACTGAGGATAATTCTAGATGTTGTATAATTTCAGACCACGCTGCTCGTGACCTTTTAGCTATATCAGATAAAGCAATAGTAATTGCAAATAAAAAAATTATTGCGCAAGGTTCTCCAAGTGAATTAATAATTAATAAAAATGCTAAGTCTTTATATTTTGGTGATTCATTTAAAATAAACTAACCAAAATGTTAAACTCTGTTTCAATTTCTAATAAAATTAATAAGTTTAATTATACTATTAATAATATAAGTGGCGACAAAAGTCTGTCAATAAGATGGGCTTTAATGGCATCACAGGCAGTTGGGATATCAAAATGTTTTAATATTTTGAATTCTGAAGATGTAAATAATACTATTGCATCTCTCAAAAAACTTGGAATTAAAATTAAGAAGAAAAAAAACTATTGTGAGATTTTTGGAAAAGGACTTAATGGTTTTTCATATAAAAATAATACTATAATTAATGCAGGAAACTCAGGAACATTTGCAAGACTAATAATGGGTGTTTTAGCAAGCTCAAAAAATGCGGTAATTATCAAAGGAGATAAAAGTTTATCATCAAGAGATTTTGGAAGAGTAATAAAACCTCTAAACTTATTTGGAGTAAAAATAAATTCAAAAAAAAATAAACTTCCCATAAAAATAAGAGGAAACAATTTTTTGCGACCAATAAATTATTTTGAAGAAAAAGGAAGCGCTCAAGTTAAGAGCTGTATATTGCTTTCAGCTTTAAACACTTTCGGAGAAACTACTATTAAATGTAAAAAATCTAGAGATCATACTGAAAAATTATTCAAATATTTAAATTTACCTGTAAAAATAAATAAGAACAAAAATTTTGAAATCATTAAAATAAAAGGAAAAAAACAATACAAAGGTTTTGATTACAAAATACCAGGAGATATTAGCTCTGCTTCATTTTTTATTGCTTTAACTTTACTAGCAAATAAATCAAAAATTTTATTAAAAAATATTAATATAAATAAATCAAGAACAGGTATTTTAGATATTTTAAAAAAAATGAATGCAAAAATAAAATTGAAAAATAAAAAAATTTATAAAGGAGAACCTGTAGCAGATATTTCAATTAGTAGTGCGAGCAAATTAAAAGCAATAAATTGTCCAACAAGCTACAATTCAAGATGTATTGACGAATTCCTAATAATTTTTTTAATTTGTGCGAAGGCAAAAGGTGTATCTTACTTTAAAAATCTAAAAGAATTAAGAAACAAAGAGAGCAATAGATTAAAAATTTCAATTAATTTTCTTAAAATGATTGGTATAAAGGTTGTATCTAAATCAAATAATTTAAAGATTTATGGAAACCCAGATTTAAAATTAAAAAAATCATACATAATTAAAAATTTCAAAAAAGACCATAGAGTATTTATGATGTCCTGCGTTGCAGCTTTAACTTTGGGTGGCAAATGGAAAATTTTTGATAAAGACTCAATAAATTCATCATTTCCCAAATTTTTAAAAGTATTAAAAAATATAGGAGCACAAATTAATTGAAAAAAAGAAAGAATATTATTACTGTGGCAATAGACTCTCCAGCTGGAGCTGGAGCCGGAACACAGGCGAAACTTATATCAAAGTATTATAATCTATATCATTTAGATACGGGAAAAATATATAGGTATATTGGTTTTCTCAGATTGAAAAATCAAAAAAATTTTAACTATAAGCTAATTAAAAAAAAAATTAAAAATCTAAAAATAAAAAATCTTAAAAATAGAAATCTGTTATCGGATGAGGTTGCAATTTCAGCGTCTGTTATCGCTAAAGATAAAAAAATTAGAAATATTGTTCATCAACTTCAACAAAAATTTGCATACTTTCCACCTAAAAAATATGCTGGGTCAGTATTAGATGGTAGAGATATTATCACTGTACAGGTAAAAAATGCTATGTTTAAGTTTTTTATAACTGCCAGCTTAAATGAACGAGCAAATAGGAGATTCAAAGAATATAAGAATTTAAATAAAAAAACATCATATAAAGAAGTTCTAAAAAGCCTTAAAAATAGGGATAAATCTGATCGGGAAAGAAAATATGGCCCTCTAAAAAAAACAAAAGATTCAATCTTGATAAACACTACTAAATTAAGTAAGAAAGCGTGCTTTAGAAAAATAAAACTAATAATGGATAAAAAGCTAAATAATTAATGGAAATATATAAAGATTTATCAAAGCCTGTAATAAAAGAATTCGAAAATCTGTTAAATAGCCAACTTTCAAAAGTTAAAATCGTAGAAGGAGAATTAGTATCTGGATCAGTAACAAAGATCACAGAAAAATTTATTTTTTTATTCATCGAAGGATTAAAATCAGAACCAATATTAGATATTAATGAGATTAAGAGTCTTAATTTGTTAGATAAAATTAAAGTCGGATCTAAATTAGAGGTTTTATTAGAAAAAATTGAAGACAAAGATGGAGCAGTTATTGTTTCACTAACAAAAGCTCAAAAGTTGAAAGGATGGAAAGAATTAGAAAAAGCATATGAGTCTAATGAGACTATAATGGGAAAAATAACTTCAAAATGTAAAGGTGGAGTTATAGTTGAACATATAGATACAGGATCGTTAATGTTTTGTCCTGGATCTCAAATATCAGATAAACCAATTAAAGATATTACACATTTAATGAATCAGCCACAAAAATTTTCTTTGATAAAATTAGATAAAATTAGAGGAAACGCATGTGTATCAAGAAAGCAAGTAATAGCTTCAAATAAAAAAGTTGATAAGGCAAAAATTATAGAAAAATTTAAAGTTGGGGATAAGATAAAAGACGCAGTTGTAAAAGGTTACAGTTCATTTGGCTGTTTTTTTGATGTAAATAATGGAGAACTAGATGTTTTAGTTCACTTGCAAGAAATATCATATTCTAGAGTTGGACATCCTGATGAAATATTTAATATAGGTGAAAAACATGATCTGTTAGTTATTTCTGTTGATAAAGAAAAATTACAAGTTGGTTGTTCAATAAAACAACTTTCGCCTGATCCATTTAACCATATAGATAATTATGAGCTAAATAAAAAATATAAAGCAAAAGTTGTTAAAATTACTGATTATGGATGCTTTTGTGAACTTGAACCTGGTTTAACATCTTTACTACACTCAAGTGAGCTAAGTTGGAGTAAAAAAGCTACATCTGCAAAAAAACTTTTTAAAATTGGAGATGAAATTGATTGCATTATAACAGAAATAGATAAAGAAAAAAGAAGAGTTGCAATTTCATATAGATTAACACAAGAAAATCCATATGAAAAATTAGGAAAAGAATTTCCGGTAGGTTCAAGTATTGAAGGTAAAATTTCAAGTATTAATGAATATGCAATATATATAAAATTTGATAAATTTGAAATTGAATCTTTTTTACACTCTAATGATTTATCCTATACAGGAAATCCAGAGGAAGAATTAAAAAAGTATAAAAAAGGAGATCAGTTAAAAGTTAAAATTTTGGAAATTAAAAAAGATGATCAAAAAGTTAGGGTTGGACTTAAACAAATGCAGAAGGACCCTATAGAATGGTTTAATGGTAAAAAAGTAAATGATGTAATTACAGTAAAAGTAATTTCTTCTTCTGGTAAAGGTTTAGTTGTAAAACCAGAAGGTTGTGATTTAGATTTTTTAATCAAAAAGTCACAAATTGCAATAAATGCTGCAGATGCTAGACCCTCAAGGTATGTTGGTGGAGAAAGAATTGATGCTGCAATTTCTGAAATAGATTTAAATAAAAGAAAGGTAAGTTTAAGCATTAAGCTACTTGAAGAACAGCAAAATAAGGAAGCTGTAAGTAAGTTTTCTTCCCCTCTATCAGGAAAAAATCTTCCATTTTCATCTTTATCAGATAAATTAGAGGAAAATAAAAAAAAAAAATAAGTTAAATTGGCATCAGTCAAATCAAAAATATTAAACCAATTATCAGATAACTATCCAAATTTTATAAAAAAAGATTTATCTCAACTTATAGAGATTATTCTTTCAAAAATTCAATATGCTCTTATAAAAAATGAAAGAGTTGAATTAAGAGATATATTTACACTAGAAACGAAAATCCAAAAATCAAGAATATCAAGAAACCCAAAAACTAATGAAAAAATAGAAGTGCCTGAAAAGAAAACTGTACAATTTAAAATGTCAAAAAAATGGTTCAACAATATAAATAATAATGAGTAAAAAAATATTTATTGCTTGTGATACAAATAAAATATCAATTGCACAAAAAATAATTAAATATTCAAATACAAAAAAATTAAAAGTTGGTTACAAATTTGGTTTAGAATTTATTAACTCTAAAAATGGGAGAAATTTTATATCAAAACTAAAAAATAAAATTATTTTTATAGATATAAAATTACACGATATACCAAATACATGTGTATCCGCACTAAGATCGATAAAAGATCTTAAAGCTGATTATTTGACAATACATATAAGTTCAGGATTAAAGGCCTTAAAAGCTACAAAAAAAATTTCTAAAAAAACTAAAATAGTTGGTGTTACCACACTCACATCATTAGATAGTTATTCATTAAAACAAATAGGTTATGATAAAAAATTAAAAAAATTAGTTTATCACCAAGCAAAACTTGCAAGAAAAGCAAATTTAGATGCAATTGTTTGCAGCGCTCAAGAAGCAAAGAATGTAAAAAAAATATTTAAAAAGCAAATCATTACGCCTGGAATTAGATTTAATTCAAATAACAACGACCAAAAAAGAATAATGTCTCCTAAAGAAGCATTCAAGCATGGGTCTGATTGGCTTGTAATAGGAAGACCAATTACAAAAGGAAATATAAAAAAAAATATTCAAAAACTAATTGATCATCTTAATAAATAATGGATGCAAAAATTTGTGGCATCAAAGATGCCAAAACTTTAAATTATATTATAAACCACAATAATCCTCCTAAATTTGTTGGCTTCATAACTAATTATCCAAAATCCAAGAGGTATATTGGTTATGAAAATCTTAAAAAATTAATAAATCTAGATAAAAAAAAAACTAATTTCGTTTCAGTTCTTGTAAACCCCAATGATGAAATTTTAGAAAAGTTAAAAAATTTAAATTTTGATTACTATCAATTATACGATGTGAGTCCTAAAAAAACTAAAATAATTAAAAAAAAATATAAAGTAAAAATTATAACAGCTCTTACAATTGAAAATAAAAAAGATATCGAAGAATACAAAAAATATCAGTCAATTTCTGAAATAATTTTATTTGACTCAAAGGGGTATGAGAAATCAGCTGCTTTTGATCATCAATTATTAAATAATGTTCCAGCTTCTATAAATAGAATGCTTGCAGGCAATATTCAGTATGATGATAAGCTTGATAAATATTCTAAAATAACAGATATTATTGATATTTCAGGAAGTTTAGAAACTTCAGGGGAAAAAGATATTTCAAAGATAAAAATTTTTTTAGAAAACATTAGTAATGTTAAAGATGAAAATTAAAAAAAATGTTCCACTAATTGATCAACATAATAAATTTGGATTTTGGGGTGAAAAATTTGGTGGAAGTTTTATTCCTGAAACACTAAAAAAACCAGTAGAAGATTTAACAATTTTATTTCAAAAATTAAGAAAAGATAAAAATTTTATCAGAGAAAGAGATTATTATTTTAAAAACTGGGTAGGCGCACCTACTCCTTTTATTAAATTAGAAAATTTAACAAGACATTTGGGAGGTGCTCAAATATGGGCAAAAGTTGTATCTGAAGCAAACGGTGGGGCACATAAAATTTATAATGCAACAGTTCACTGTTTAATAGCCAAAAAAGCTGGAAAAAAATATATTGTTGGTGATACAGGAGCTGGATATGCAGGAAAAATGTTAAGCATGGCTGCAAAAAAATTTGGCCTTAAGTGTAAAATATTTATGGGAGCTAAAGATATTAAAAGGCAAAAACCTAATTGTGATGCTATGAAAAAAAATGGTGCGGAAATAGTGCCTGTATATACAGGTAGTCAAACACTTATTGATGCTGTGAGTGAGTGTATGAGGTACTGGGTTTCAAATTGTGATACTACCCATATGTGTGTTGGCTCTACTGTGGGTCCAAATATATTTGTAAAAATTTGTGGATGGAGCACATCACAAATCTCAAGAGAACTCGCTGTACAGATCAAAAAAGAATTTGGTTCAGTTCCAAAAAAATTAAAATTATTTAATTGTGTAGGTGGAGGCAGTTCTAGCTTTGGGTTTTGGAACGAATTCATGCACTATGATAAAAAGCAAGTTGAATTTATTGGGGTAGAGGCTGGTGGACCAAAAAACTCAAAAAAACATGCCGCACCTTTAACTGAAAATTCTAAAATTGGCGTTTTGCATGGTGCTATGCAATACGTTGTTCAGGATGCCGAAGGACAAATAGAAGAAACAGAGTCAATTTCTGCAGGTTTAGATTACAGTGGTGTGAGCCCATTGCATTGTTTTTTAAAAGATACAAAAAGAGCTAGATATACTTCAGCAACTGACGAGGAAGCATTAAGTGCTTATAAACTAGTATCCTCTTTAGAATCTATCAGTCCTTCTTTGGAACCAAGCCACGCTTTCGCTGAAGCTATAAAAATTGCTCCAAATTTTAGAAAAAATACTATCTTTTGTGTGAACTCTTGTGGAGACAGTTACAAAGATAAAGACATTATAAAAAGTAGATTGGGAAAATATATTAGATGAATAAAAATATAAGTTTAGCATTTTATAAATGTAAAAAAGAAAAAAGACCAGCATTACTTACTTACACGGTTGCAGGTGATAATAGTAAAATTAAATCTCTTGAAATACTAAAATCTATTTCAAAGTACACAGATATTTGTGAAATTGGTTTTGCTCATAATACGCCAATAGCTGATGGAGGACAAATTCAAACAAGTACTCATCGTGCTTTAAAAAATGGAACAAAAATAAAAGATGTTTTTCAAATAGTAAAAAAATTTAAAAAATTTATAAACTCAAAACCAGTAATTCTAATGGGTTATTACAATATAATTTGCCAATATGGTGAAAATAAGTTTATTAATTCTTGTAAAAATTCAGGTGTCGATGGTTTGATAGTTGTAGATTTGCCTTATCCAGAAAATAAGTATTTCGCAAAAAAGTGTAGGAAAAGAAGAATTAGTTTTATCCAACTGATAGCTCCAACTACTTCAGATAATAGGATGAAAAAAATAATTAAAGATTCTCATAATATGATTTATTATATAAGTATGCTATCAACTACTGGCGGAAAGCTTAAAGTATCTACCAAAGAAATATTGAAAAATTATTATAAAATAAAAAAAATAAATAAATCTAAAAATCTAGTAATTGGTTTTGGTATTACTCTTGAAACGATTTCAGCTTTAAAAAAAACTGATGGTTTAGTGGTAGGAAGCGCATTATGTAAAGAAATTTCTAAGTCTCTAAGTAATGGACAAAATCCTGTCACAAATGTAAGTAGAATGGTAAAAAAACTAAAAAATAAAATTTTATGAATTGGTTAACAAAAATAAAAATTTTTGGTGATAAGATAAAGAGAAATTTACAAAAAAAATTTCCAACAAAAGAAGAAATTGCAAATTCAGATTGGACAAGTTGTTGCAAAGGTCCAATTCTAAAAAAAGATTTAGAAGATAATTTATGGATTTGTAATTCTTGTGGAAAGCATCATAGAATTAATTGTAGACAAAGATTTGATATATTTTTTGGGAAAAATAGATATGAAATTCTTGAAACACCAGTGCCATTGGAAGACCCTTTAAACTGGAAAGATACAAAAACTTATAAAGAAAGATTGGTGCAGGCTAGAAAAAAGACTGGCCAAAACTGCGCTGTCATGATTGCAAAAGGTCAAATTAATGGAATAGAAGTAACAGCTGGTGCAGTAAACTTTGAATATATCGGTGGATCATTTGGTGCAGCAGAAGCGGAAGCTTTCATATATGGAGCTCAAAATTCTTTAGACAATAACACCCCTTATATATTTTTCGCATCTGGTGGAGGTCAACGTATGTTTGAAAGTCCAATAGCATTAGCAGGAATGACCAGAACTACTATTGCAGTAAATGAATTAAAAAAAAATAAAATTCCATATCTAGTAATATTTGTTGATCCCTGCGCAGGTGGTATTACCGCTAGTTTTGCAATGCTAGGTGATATTCATTTTGCAGAACCAGGTAGTCTTATAGCATTTGCAGGAAAACGTGTAATTCAAGCAACCGTAAAGGAAGAACTAAGTCCAGATTTTCAAACTGCCGAATTTGTAGAAAAACATGGTTTTATCGACAAAGTTGTAAGTAGAAAAGATCTATCAAATGAAATTGGAAAATTATTAGAAATATTGCTAAAGAAAAATTCTGATGTAAATTCAGAATTGTCAAATGAAACTTCAACAAATATTGAACAGCCTTCAAAAGCTGCATCCTAAAGAAATAGATTTAAGTTTAGATCGAATTAAAAAACTTTGTAAAAAGCTAGGAAATCCTCAAGATAATTTAAAATATATATCTGTAGTAGGTACAAATGGGAAATATTCTACAATTCAAGCCATTAGAGCCATACTTAAAGATGCCAATATAAATTGTAATGTTTATACAAGCCCGCATATTCAAAAATTAAATGAACGATACGAATATAATAATTGTGAAATTAGTGATGAAGAATTATCGAAATTATTACTTAAAGTTAAAGAAGTTAACAATAATGATAAAATTACATACTTTGAAATTTTAACTGCTGCTTTTTTTTATGAAGCAAGCAAATATAAGAATAACATTAATATTATTGAGGCTGGTTTATTTCATAGGTTTGATGCCACAAATATAATTAAATCAAACCTAGCAAGTATAGTCACTCCTATTGGTCTTGACCATTTAGATTGGTTACCAAAAAATCAAAAAACATTAGATAGAATAATTTTTGAAAAAACTTCATCTTTGTTAAATTCAAAAATTATTGTTTCTGAGCAAAACTCAAATGAAATTGCAGATAAAATAAAAAAATCAATTAAAAAAAATCTGTCAGATAAATTCTTTTTTGGTAATGATTTTAATTATTCTTTAAATGAAAATGGATTTTTTTATTTTGAAGATAAACATGGAGGTATTAAACTGCCACTTCCTAACTTACAAGGTAGTTTTCAATTATCTAATATATCTACAGCAATAGCTACTATAAGAAATATAGAAGAAATAAATGTTTCAGATGAAAACATAAAAAATGGAATAAATAAGATAAAATCCATCGGAAGATTTTCAGAAATAAAAAATGGAAAATTAAAAAATTTAGTAAAGAAAAATAAAATTTATGTTGATGGAACTCATAATGCTCTTGGTGCTAGTGTTTTAAGCAAATATATAAGCACACTAAAATGCAATAAACACTTAATTTTAGGAATGATGAACAATAAAGACCATATTGAATATATTAAATATTTTAAAGATAAAATATACTCTTTAACAACAGTAGATATTCCAAATCAACCAAATGCTATTAGTGGTCAAGATCTAATGAAAAAAATAAAAAAATTAAAGAATGTTAAATATAAAAAATCAATAAATGAAGCTATTAGTTCAATAGAATTAAGAGATAATGATATAATTATAATTACAGGATCTTTGTATTTAGCGGGAGAAGTTTTAAATTTAAATTAAAGATTTTCCTTAATCCAAGAAACAATATTCGATTTAGTGCTAGCTCCAACCTTGGTTGCTTTTAACTCTCCATCTTTAAATAATAACATTGTTGGTATTCCACGAATACCATACTTTGTTGGAGTATTAGGTTCGTTATCAATGTTGTGTTTTGCAATTACAACATCATTTGCCATTTCATTAGAAATTTCTTCTAATGTTGGAGCGATTTGTTTGCAAGGTCCACACCATTCAGCCCAAAAGTCAACTATGACTGGTTTTCCAGCTTTAATAACTTCTGTCTCAAAATTCTCATCTGTTACATTTACTGTTGCCATAAAACTTATATATAATTTTAATTAAGTATTTCAACTCCTAAAAAAAAAAAAATTAAATTATCCACACTAAGAATTTTCGTATTTTTTTTGTATTGACATTACGTGTGAATTAAGTTCATCCAAAAATTTTAATTTTTCTTGGTCATTCTCATTTGAATATTTATCTCTCAGAGTATCAATTTCATTATAGCATGCAGAAACAGTCCACCATTTTTCAAATTTTTCACTTAAAATTCTTTTGGATATAGATCTTTTTATAGATTTAAACATTTCGACAGGTAATACTTCTGGTGCTTCTTGATAAATTATTTTTTTACCAAAACCTATAAGTCTTTCATCATCAAATTTATCTAATAATTTCAATTTATCTTGCCAAGATGCAGCGTGCCATGCAGGAAAAAGTGCAGTATCTTTGTTTGAAGTGAATTTATTATAAATACTTTCTTCTGCGTATATATCTTCTTGTGATTTGGATTGCTCTTTTTCTTCTGCTATTTCTCTAAGCGCTGTAAGGATATTTTGTGAAAATTTCTCATTATCTTTAACTAATTTTGCTCTTTTTCTAATTAAACTTGGATCCATTGCATTGTAAGGCTCTACCTTCATTGCGTATTCTGCATCTAATATAATAGGAGCTTTATTTGATCTAATAGTTCTTAAGAATTTAGGAGTTTTTTTCATTTCAGCTTTTAATTCATTGATCGACATATTTAATATCGGTTCAATATCAACCCTAAGATCAACAGCCTGACCCCAATTATAAATAGGATGAATACAATGTTTTGGATGTAGAGGTGCACATAGATATAACCTTGATTTCCCATAGAAATATTCATTTAAAGTAATTATTTCTTCTTTTTTAAAAATTGTTTCTGTATCTGATCTACTTGCTGTTCTTAAAAACATGTCCCAAGTGCTCGGTTGTCTTTTTTTAATAATGCTTAAAATTTTTGTGGTTAGAGTCGCATCTGTTAATGCACTGTGAGCATCACTAGAGTCGAGGCCTTGCATTCGAGAAAGAGATTCAAGTTTAAATACTGGGTTATTCTTTTCATTTATTTCTGTTTCTAAAACTGAAGGGTCTACTGCATAGGCGGCTCGAGCAATGTTTATGCCATCGTGGCGTTTTGAAGGTGAAGCATTTGTTATATAAGGATATCTAATACCTTTAAAAAATTCCTTCCTAATCATTTCATCATCAAATCCTATATTGGACCATCCTAAGAAGATTGCTGGGCTCCATTTCTTGAAGGTTTTTTCAACTTCACTAAGCATTTGATAGTGGCTTAAATTTCCTTGGGTTAATTGTTTAATGCTTGTTTTGTTAACAATTAAAGCCATTGCTTGAGGAATTTCGCCTTCAGGCAATCTACATCTAAAATTAAATCTGTCTTTTTCTTTAAAGTTACTATCGACTAATATTCCTCCAATTTCAATTATGCTCCCAAAATCGGTGCTGGCGCTTGATGACTCGATATCCCATATAGCTAAATTCATATATTAATTATCCTTTAAAAAGCTATGTTTTGATGGATGTTTAGATTATTTTTTTGAGGACTAAACAATTCGCATCTAAACAAGTAGCTTTTAGTTAGTAATATCTTATGTAAGCATTTATAAATTAAAGTCAACTTATATTATTCATTTCGTTAAACTTTTTTACTCTTCCTAGAAATAAATTTTGATACATAAACAATTCTGCTCCTTCGATTTTAAAATCTTGAAATAAATTATCTACTGTACATAACAATATCACTCCAGAAGTAATATTTGTTTTGTAAACAACATTGTGAGCTAAAGTATATGCACCTAATTGTAAAAAATAATCTTGAATGTAATCAACTTTTTTTGGTTTATTTGCTTGCTTAAAATCTATAATAGCTTCTTTTCCTTGATAAATGCCAACTAAGTCAGCTGTGCCACCATATTTATGTGGGTACTGCAAAGTTGTTTCCATTCCATAAATTTCTTCCAACTTTCCTTTAATTCCTTTATCAATTATTTCTTTAGCCATATTTTTATACTGCTCATTACTTTCAAAAAAACTCTCATTAATTCGTCCTCTTAAAAAATCTTCTATATAAGAATGCATTGAAGTACCTCTACTGGATGCCTCAGTTTTAATTTTATTAGCTTCATTGTGACCTACTCGCTGTTTCCAATTTTCTAAAGCTGCTTTGTCTTCTTCTGATTTAGTTGCTTGTAAAATAGAGGTAACACTTGGTAACTTTTCATCATCAAATAAATATTTTCTCATACCATTTTCAATAGACCTGGATGATTTTGGATAATTAAATTTACTATTCCACTTCATTTACTTATATGTGTATGTATTGAAGAAAAAATCAATTTTTAGTTTGTTTTATATTATCTTCAAATTTTTGATTATTTTCTTGTCCTATAACTTTTTCCATTTGACCTGGATCTCTAATATTTTCTAATGCTCTAGTAATTACTCTTGCATCGGTTCCAAATTTATTCACTTCTACCATAGTTTCTTCTAATTTCTTTGAAACATTTGCAATATTGCTAAAATGCTTAGAAAATCTCGTTTGCAAATTTTTTAAATCATCATAAATTTGTATAGCATTCTTTTGAATCTTTAGTGTTGTAAATCCAATATTAAATGCTTGAATGCTTTGAAAAAGAGTATTTGGTCCAACTATAGTCACTTGAAATTTTTTTTGAAGTTCTTGAGTAAGGTTTTCTTTTGTTTTTGGGTCAGAATAATTTATTAATTCATTATATAAGCTCTCCGTTGGAACATAGACGAATGCAAAATGTGTACTAATTGGAGGATTAATATATTTTTCTTTAACCTCTTGAGCCTTCTCTCTAAAAGCTTTGGCAAGTAATTTTCTTGCTTCTTTTAAATTTTCTTTGTCATTTTGGTTAATTGCATTTTGAACATCATTAAATCTTTCTACAGGCCAGTGACTATCAATGGGCAACAAAATATCAGTTGGAAGTTTAATAGCAATTTCAACGAAACTTCCTGTTTCTGGATTTAGTTTCGCATTTTCAATATATAAAGAAGCCGGCAAAAATTCACTTATAATTGCCTTTAGCGAAAACTCAGAAATACCTCCAAATTGTTTTACACCTCCTAATATTTTATTAAAATTATCTTGGCTTTCTTTAAGAAAACCTAAGTCTTTATCAAAAGAGCCAAGTTTTGTATTAAATTGAGTAAATGCAACTGCAAAATCTTTTGAAATCTTCGCATTAAAATCGTTTAATTTTTGATTTACTGAATTATCTACAGTATTTAATTTATCTTCTACTTTAAATAATCTTTCATCTACTTTATCCAATGGCTCTTCTTGATTAGAATTTTTTCTTTTGTAAAAAATTGAAACTATAACAGCTATTAGTACTGCTAATAAAAGAATATCAGTTATAATCATGTAAATTTATATAATTTAGAATCTCGTCACCTATATTTATATCATCTTTTAATTTAAAGATCATTAGTTTTAAATCCAATATCTATAATTTTGCCAGCTACAAAAGCATGCTCCGCAACTACATATAATGCCTTTACACTTTTGGCATTTTAACCATTGAATAGAATTTATATTCTTTTTACATTGAAAACAGTTTGTTTTTTTAAAACTAATAACATTATTTTTTTTTTTGTTATCGTTTATTACATTATCTTTCATTTATTAGCCTCCTTTCTTTAATTTAAATATTTACGTAAATCTTTAGAAACCAGTTCTACATATCTGAACCATTCGTAATATATTCTCCTATTTCCCGAACTTTCTATTTCGACTTGCTTTATGGCTTTGTCAGAAATTTTATCAATAATTTTTATTTGTTTGTTTTCTTTTTTATTTTTCATAGCAACTTTATATATATTCGAATTTTATTGTTTCAATTAAAAATAAATTTAAAAGAAAAAAAAAATAAAACTCATGATAGAAACTAAAACTCATGTTAGAAATTAAAACTCTAAGCTGTAAAACTCTAAGCTGTAAAAAAATATTTAAATAGAATTAAAGTAATTTTTTTGCAAAGTTTTTAACTCCTTTTTTATTCATACTTTTTTTAGAAGTCATTAAACATGCTTGGGATTTTAAAATTTCCCCATCTTTTAAAACTCTTAAATTGTTTGCTTTAAGTGTAGCACCTGTGCTTGTTATATCAGATATAATTTCTGAAGTTCCTGTAAATGGTGCTACTTCAGTACTTCCTAGACTTTGAACTAATTGAAACTGAGTTACTCCTTTTGAATATAGAAATTGTCTAGTTAAATTAGGATATTTAGTTGCAACTCTTAAAAGTCTTTTTTTCTTCTTTTTAAATTCATCAGCTACTTCGTCTAAATCCAGCAATGTTTGGACATCTATCCATAAATCTGGGATTGCTAATACTAAATTTGCATTTCCAAAATTATATTTTTTATTTATTAAGATGTTTTTTTGTACATTAATTTCGCTCTCTCTAAGTAAATCATATCCTGAAAAACCTATATCAATATTACCCAATGATAACTGCTCAATGCATTCTCGAGCATGTAAATAAATTATTTTTATATTAGGTAATTTTTTTATATACCCAAATAAATCCCTTTCACCTTTTTCTGAAGAAATATTTAGTTTCTTCTTTTTAAAAATATTTATTGTATCATTTTTTAATCTTCCTTTTGAAGGGATACCTATATTAACAATATTTTTATTCATTAAGGTTCATATTTACAGCAGCTCCTACAGCAGAAACTTTCCTAAAACCTAGATTGCTGGTTAATTGATCATATCTTCCACCAGAGATAAAATTTTTTAATTTTCTTCTTTCTTTTATTTCTATAGAAAAAATCATCGAGCTATAAAATTCTACATCTCTTCCATTAGATGCTGAAAATTCAACTTTTAAATTTTTATAATTCATTTTATTTAAAGGAAAAAATTCTTTTCCAACTAATATATTTAAGCCATATTTTTGAAAAAATTTGTTTAATATATAAGGGGCATTTTTTAATTCACATTTTATTTTCAAAAATTCTTTAATAATTTTTGTATTAATTTTGCCTGAAGATGATTTCCTTGGATCTTTTATCTTCATATCAAAACGATCCAGTATTTCTTTATAATTTCTTCCCGCAATTTCTTTTGAACTTTCTAGTTTTCTCATTTTCAGATATCTTGATTTATCAATATCGACAAAAACAGGATCAATATCTGAATTTGTCTCTAATCTTTTTAAAAGTTCATTGAAATAATTTTCATTCCAATAATATCTTTTTAATCTATTTTTCCATCTTCTCGGTATATCGAGTTTATTAATTAATAGATAAAATAATTCAACATTTCCAATTTTTAGAACTGCTTTCTTAAAACCACTATTTTTAAAAATTTTTATAGATGTATCTATTATCTCCCTATCTCCTTTTTTCTTATCATTTGAGGCTAATATTTCAAAACCAATTTGATTTTTAATTATTGATTCTTGTTTTCGATAAGTTTTTCTAAATGCTTCCCCACTATAATAAACTTTTTGTTTTTTATT
>CACKXX010000007.1 GCA_902604265.1 uncultured Pelagibacteraceae bacterium
CTAACTTGTGCAGTGAAATTACTTTACCAACAGGAGTTGATAAAGACGGTAGAGACAGAACAGCAGTTTGTTGTTTGTCATCTTTAAATATAGAAAAATATGACGATTGGAAAGATGACAAAAACTTTATTCCAGATGTAATGAGATTTTTAGACAATGTTTTAACGGACTTTATTGAAAAAGCGCCTGATGAATTTAGTGATGCAACATATTCGGCTATGAAAGAAAGAAGCGTAGGCTTAGGTGTTATGGGTCTTCATTCATTTTTTCAACAAAAAATGATTCCGTTAGAATCTGTTATGAGTAAAGTTTGGAATAAAAAAATATTTGAACATATCCAAAAAGATGTAGACATGGCTTCTAAAGAGTTAGCAGAGGAAAGAGGCGCATGTCCTGATGCTGAGGATTATGGAATAAAAGAAAGATTTTCAAATAAAACTGCAATAGCTCCTACGGCATCAATATCAATTATATGCGGAGGAACTTCACCAGGCGTTGAACCAATTGCGGCTAATAGCTATACACACAAGACACTTTCAGGATCATTCAATGTTAGAAATAGATATCTTGAAAAATTATTAGAAAAACATAATAAAAATGATGATGAAACGTGGTCTAGTATTACAACTAACCAAGGCTCAGTATCACATTTAGATTTTTTAACTCAACAAGAAAAAGATGTGTTTAAAACAGCCTTTGAACTCGATCAAAAATGGATCGTAGAATTAGGAGCTGATAGAACACCTCATATATCCCAAGCTCAATCTATCAATATATTTGTCCCTGCAGATATTCATAAAAAAGAATTGCACCAAATTCATTTTCAAGCATGGAAAAAAGGTCTTAAAAGCCTTTATTATTGTAGGTCTAAATCAATTCAAAGAGCTGAAAATGTTAACGATGCAAAATTAACCGACGTTACAGCTAATGTTTATAAATCTAAAAATCAACAAAACGAAGAACAAGAATATGAGGAATGTTTATCATGTCAGTAATAAAAAATGTTAAAAAAGAAATAATCACTCCAAAAAAAATGGGATTGTTGGTAGAGAACCCAGTGTACAAACCATTCAGATATCCATGGTGCTATGATGCTTGGTTAACTCAGCAAAGAATTCACTGGTTACCTGAAGAAGTTCCTTTAGGCGACGATGTAAGAGATTGGCAAAAAAATTTATCACAAGCAGAAAAAAATTTGTTAACTCAAATTTTTAGATTTTTTACTCAAGCAGATGTTGAAGTTAACAACTGTTATTTAAGACACTACACAACAGTTTTTAAACCAACTGAAGTTTTAATGATGATGACAGCATTCGCATCAATGGAAACAGTTCATATCGCAGCTTATTCTCATTTACTTGATACAATTGGAATGCCTGAGTCTGAATACTCAGCTTTTATGAAATATAAAGAAATGAAAGACAAATATGATTACATGCAGGGTTTTAATGTAAATTCAAAAGAAGATATTGCAAAAACAATGGCAGTGTTCAGTGCATTTACTGAAGGACTACAATTATTTGCAAGTTTTGCAATCTTACTTAATTTTCCAAGGTTTAATAAAATGAAAGGTATGGGCCAAATAGTTACTTGGTCAGTAAGGGATGAAACTTTACATTGTAATTCTATGATAAGATTGTTCAAAGAATTTATAAAAGAAAATCCTGAAATTTGGACACCTCAACTGAAAAAAGAATTATATGAAGCATGCAGAACAATAGTTCATCACGAAGATGCTTTTATTGACCTAGCTTTTGAAATGGGCCCGATGGAAGGTTTGACAGCTAAAGAAGTTAAAGACTACATAAGATTTATTGGAAATAGAAGACTTTCTCAATTAGGTTTAGAACCAATTTATGAAATTGACAAAAATCCTCTTACTTGGTTAGACACGATGTTAAATGCTGTAGAACATATGAACTTTTTTGAAGGAAGAGCAACTGAGTACTCTAAAGCATCTACCCAAGGTTCTTGGACCGAGGCATTTTCTTAAAAAGTGATAATCAATCCCTGTATAAGTATATGTAAAACTGATCCTGTTTCAGGTTTTTGCTACGGGTGTGGAAGAACTAATGAAGATAAAAAAAAATGGAAATCAGAAAGTTGCACTGATGAATGGAAACAAAAAAATTTAAAAGAAATTCAGGAGAGACTAAAAGGCTGGCAGCTAGAAAGCTTTAGAGAGTCTTATAAAAACAAAGTTGAAAACGGTATATCTCTTTTTAAAAAAGAATTAATTAAATAATTTTTTTATCTTTGATTTAAAAGCATAACCTTTCTGTGCTTTGGTCCACTATATTTAGAAAGTGGTCTTATAAGCTTATTAGCTGCATGTTGTTCCATTATATGAGCAGACCAACCAGTTATTCTTGAAATTACAAAAATAGGTGTAAAAAAATCAGTATCAAAACCCATTAAATGGTAGGTAGGCCCTGTTGGGTAATCTACATTTGGATGAATATTTTTTCTTTCAATCATTACTTTTTCAACAATGTCATAAATTTTACTAAATTTTTTATCTTTTTTAATTTTTGCAACTTTTTTGAAATAATTTCTCATTGTTGGGACCCTAGAATCGCCTGATTTATAAACCCTATGACCAAATCCCATTACAACATCTTTATTATCTAAAGCATTATTAATCCAATTAAGTGCATTTTCAGGTTTTTTAATTTTATTCATCATATGCATCACTTCTTCATTTGCTCCGCCGTGTAAAGGACCTTTAAGACTAGCTATAGCTCCTGTTATTGCCCCATGTATATCTGACAAACTGCTAGTTATTGTTCTTGCAGTAAAAGTTGAAACATTAAAACTATGTTCGGCGTAAAGAATTAAAGAAACATCAAAAGCTTTAACTATCTCCTTATTTGGAACTTTTCCAAAGCACATATAAAAAAAGTTTTCAGCAAATGACAGATTTTTTTTTGGTTTAATTATTTTTTTACCTTTTCTTATTCTATAGAAAGCAGCTAGAGCAGTTGGAGTTTTTGCGAAAATTCTCATAACTTTTCTCATATTTGCTTTTGGAGAATTATCAGCTGTATCTTTATCTTCTAACCCCATTACACTTACAGCAGTCCTAGCAACATCCATGGGATGAGATTTTTTAGGCATATGTTTAATTATTTCGCTAAGGTTTTTAGTTAGATCTCTATTTGATCTTTCTTCCTTTTCAAATTTTTTTAACTGAATACTGTTTGGAAGATCACCATTAAGAATTAAATAGGCCGCTTCTTCAAATCTACACATTTCACATAAATCTTGAACAGCGTAGCCTCTATAAGTTAATGAGTTAATTTCAGGCATGACCTTAGATACTTGTGTTTCATCAACAACAATGCCAAGTAAACCTTTTTTAATTTCATCACTCATTAATCATGACCTTCTGTACTAAAATTATAAATTTTTTCATCTAGTGAGTTATATTTTTCGTACTCAACTAAATCATATAATCTTTTCCTTGTTTGCATTTTATCAATAATATTATTTTGATGTCCATCATCAAAAATAGCACGTAGACCATCTTCAACACTTTTCATAGCTAACCGTTGTGTAGTAACAGGATAAATTACTATGTTATAGCCTATATTTTCTAAATCTTTATAATTTAATAATTTTGATTTTCCAAATTCAGTCATATTAGCTAATAGATAACAATTTAGTGATTTTCTTACTTTTTCAAATTCTTTCTCATCATGTAAAGCTTCTGGAAATATAATTTCTGCACCAGCATCAACATAACTTTTACATCTATCAATCATCCTATCAATTCCCTCGACACTTTTTGCATCTGATCTTGCAATAATTTTAAAATTTTTATCTTTTTTAGAACTTACACATTCTTTAATTTTCTTTATCATTTCATCTTTAGATATAAGTTCTTTATTATCTAAATGACCGCATCTTTTTTGTGACACTTGATCTTCAATATGAATTCCAGTAATTCCAAACTTCTCAAATGTTTGTACAGTTTCTTTACAAGATTTAAATCCTGTATCAACATCAACTATTGTTGGTAAGTTTGTTACCCTAGCTATTTGATTTGCTCTATTACTTACATCTTTTAAAGTAGTTAAACCAATATCAGGATATCCTAAATCATTAGACATAACACCTCCAGAAACATAAACAGCATCATATCCAATTTCTTCAATTACTTTTGCAGTCAATGGATTATAAGCACCTGGGACTCTTAAAATTTTCTTCGATTTTAATTTTTTATCGAATTCTATTCTTTTTTCTTCTGCTTTTTTTTTAATAAAGTGCATTAAAAAATTCCATTTTTACTATTTTTTTTTAAATTTGAACTTTTAAGTTCTATATTAAGTTTGCTCAACTGTCCTGACTTTAGTTTACTTAAGTTTTTAACCGTTTTTAAAAAACGATCACTTTCTTTTTTAGAAATAATATCTTTTGTTAATGTTTGAAATTTATTTATATAATTTTTTCTTACAAAAGGTCTTGCTCCATATGGATGTGCATCGGCCTTATCTAATTGTTCAATAATTTTTTTACCGTTTCTTAAGGTTACAACTACTTTAGCTCCAAATGATTTATTTTTAGGATTTGGATCATGATATTTTCTTGTCCATTTTTTATCTTCATGGGTTTTAATTGATTTCCAGATTTTAATTGTACTTTTTTTATTTGCTCTTGATTTTGTATAGGACTTGATATGATGCCAATTAGCATCCTCCAATGCTACTGCAAATATATACATTATTGAATGATCCAGAGTTTCTCTACTTGCCTTGGGATCCATTTTTTGAGGATCGTTTGCACCTGTTCCAATTACATAATGTGTATGATGACTTGTATAGATATCAATTTTTTTTATTTGATTAAGATTTTGAATTTTTTTGTTTAGTTTTTTAGCTATATCAATAAGAGCTTGCGCTTGATATTCGGCAGAATATTCTTTTGTATATGTTTCCAGTATAGCTTTTTTTTCCTCATTTTTTTTTGGTAAAGGAACTTTATATAATGCTTTTTTACCATCAAGTATTCGAGCAATTAAACTATCTTCTCCCTCATAAATAGGACTTGGTGCACCTTCACCTCGCATTACTCTATCCACAGCTTCGATTGCAAGTTTACCTGCATGAGCGGGTGCATAAGCCTTCCAACTTGAAATCTCTCCTTTTCTAGATTGTCTTGTAGATATTGTTGTATGAAGCGCCTGTTGAATTGCTTGATAAATTGTATTTGTATTTAATCTAAGCATTGTACCGATACCTGCGGCTACACTAGGACCAAGATGCGCAATATGATCAACTTTATGTTTGTGTAAACAAATTCCTTTAACTAAATTTACTTGAACTTCATAAGCGGTAATTATTCCTCGTAGCAAATCAATACCACTTTTTTTCTTTTGCTGAGCAACAGCTAAAAGAGGAGGTATATTGTCACCTGGATGACTATAGTCTGCAGCTAAAAAAGTATCATGAAAATCTAATTCTCTTACTGCTGTTCCATTTGCCCAAGCTGCCCATTCGCAATCAAATTTTTTTTTTGAATTAACACCAAACAATGTTGCTCCATATTTCTTTGGATGTTTTAAAGCCATTTCTCTAGATGAAATTACTGATTTTCTATTTAAAGAAGCAACTGCAACTGAAGCATTATCAATAATTCTATTTATTGCCATTTCAACAGACTTTTTATTTAGTTTTGCATTGTCACTAGATATTTCTGCTAATTTCCAAGCAAGTTGATTTTTCTTACTTAATTTAATTTTTGATGGGTAAACTTTTACAGTATGAATTTTCAATTTCTCTCCAATTTTAATTGTTTTTTAATACAACCAGGAATGACAATAATCAATATTAATGATGTAAGTATTTTTGAACTATTTTTTCAATTCCAACAAAATCCCTAATTAAATGATTATGCGAAATTTCATTAACATTTTTTTCAGTATATCCATCTTCTAAAAGAATAAATGGGATACCAGCAGCTTTTGCAGCATTTCCATCTGTTTCACTATCACCAATCATTATACTTTTTTTTATATCACCTTGCATAATTTCAATTACATTAGTTAAGTGCCTAGGATCCGGTTTACAAAAATCAAAAGTATTACTTCCCGCAACATATTCAAAAAAATCATATACTTTAATTTGTTTTAATAAATCAATTGCAAGATGTTCTTGCTTATTTGTACACACACCCATTGATATTTCATTTTCTTTACACCATATTAGAAATTCATAAACTCCATTGATTAATTTACTTTCATTAGCAATATTTTTTCCATAAAAATCTATAAATTCTGTTACCATTTCTTTTTTAATTTTGTCGTCATTTATCTTTTTTAATTCTTTTTTTGCTTGACCCCATACAGATCTACCAATTAATGATCCTGCTCCTTGGCCTATTAATTTTCTTATGTCGTCAGTTGATTTGGTTTCATATCCAAATTTTCTCATAACATGGTTATGTGCATTCATAAGATCTGGAGCTGTATCAACCAAAGTTCCATCTAAATCAAATAATATGGTAAATTTTTGAGTCATTTAAAAAGTATTAATAAGAAATAATTTGTGAATTAACGATCATATTTACTTAACTATAAATAAAATTGCAAATGAAACAAACAAATTTACAAAAATCTCAAGCACGATTAAGAGAAAAATTTATAAAAAATGGTGTTAAGATGCTTGCACCAGAAACGGTTTATTTTTCAAAAGATACAAAAATTGGAAAAAATGTAACCATAGAGCCTTATGTAGTTATTGGTGAAAAAGTTAAAATACAAAATAATTCTAAAATAAAATCATTTTCTCATTTAGAAAATGTTAAAATAGAAAATAATGTAACGGTTGGACCTTTTGCAAGATTAAGACCTGGAACAGTTTTAAAATCTGGATCAAGAGTTGGAAATTTTGTAGAAATAAAAAAAAGTAGTGTAGGAAAAAATTCAAAAGTAAATCATCTATCTTATATTGGTGATACAAATATTGGAGATGAAGTTAATATTGGAGCTGGCACAATTACTTGTAATTATGATGGAAAAAACAAAAACAAAACAATTATTAAAAATAAAGTTTTTGTAGGTTCAAATTCATCATTAGTTGCACCTGTTACATTGAATGAGAAAAGCACAATAGGAGCTGGTTCTGTAATAACAAAAAATGTTAAAAGAAATTCTTTGGCGCTAACTAGATCAAATCAAAGTGAAGTAAAAAACTATAAGAGAAAGAAATAAATTATGTGTGGGATAGTTGGTATTACAAGTAATAAATCTGTAACTTCAATGATAATTAATTCTTTAAAAAAACTTGAATACAGAGGATATGATTCTTCAGGTATTGCTACTTTGTATAATGGCAACATTAACGAAGTTAAATGCGAAGGTAGAGTTGATACTCTAGAAAAAAATTTAAATAAATCTAAATTATTAGGAAATGTTGGTATAGGGCATGTTAGATGGGCAACACATGGAATGCCAAGTACTTTGAACGCTCACCCTCATTCATCAGAAAATGTTTCTGTAGTACATAACGGAATTATTGAAAATTCAACAGTACTAAAAAAAATTTTAGTTAAAAAAGGTCATGTTTTTAAATCACAAACAGATACTGAGGTAATTACTCATTTAATAACAGAATACTTAAAAAAAAATGACCTTAAAAATTCAATTATTAAAATACTTCAAGATTTAAAAGGTAGCTTTGCTTTAGGAATTATTTTTAAAGATCAACCAGATGTAATTGTTGGAGCTAGAAGAGGTTCTCCTTTAGCAGTTGGTTACGGACCAAAAGAAAACTATCTTGGATCAGATTCATATGCGTTGAAATCAATGACTAATAAAGTTTCATATTTAAATGATGGAGAATTTTGCATCATTAAAAAAGATAATATTGATTTCTTTGATCAAAAAGGAAACAAAGTTAATAAAAAAATATTAGAACTTTCTTCAAATGAAAATAATTACGATAAAGGTGAATACAAACATTTTATGGCAAAAGAAATTGATGAACAGCCAGTCACAATAAAAAATTGTATTAACGAATATATTGACAAAATAAATAACGATATAAATATTTTCAATTTCCCTTGGAAATCTAAGGATATTTCTTCAATAATTTTAATTGGTTGTGGTACAGCCTATCATTCATGTTTAATGGCTAAATACTGGTTTGAGCAATTAACATCATTAGATGTATCTGTAGATATTGCTTCTGAGTTTAGATATAGAAAAAATAGGTTTAAAAAAGATGCACTTTATGTGTTCGTATCTCAATCAGGAGAAACAGCAGATACTTATGGAGCTTTAGATTTATGCAATAAAAACAATGTGAAAACTTGCTCAATAGTAAATGTGGTAGAAAGTTCTATAGCAAGAGATTCTAAATTTGTTTTGCCTATTCATTGTGGCCCAGAAATTGGTGTAGCGTCAACAAAAGCATTTATAGGTCAAATGCTGGTATTGTATTTACTATGTATTAAAATTGCAAAAGATAGAAAAGATATAACAAAAAAAATTTTTTCTGAAAAAATAAAATCTCTTAAATCATTATCTGAATTAATTAAAGAAAGTTTAAAAACAGAAAATGAAATTCAATCAATTTGTAATTCATTTATCGAAGCAAAAGGCTCAATGTTTTTAGGAAGAGGATATTCTTTTCCTATAGCGTTGGAAGGAGCATTGAAATTAAAAGAATTAGCCTATGTTCATGCAGAAGGTTATCCAGCTGGAGAAATGAAACATGGACCACTTGCTTTAATAGAAGATGGAATGCCAGTTGTAGTCTTAGCTCCTAAAGATACATATTATAAAAAAACGATTTCTAATATGCAGGAGGTTATTGCAAGAGGAGCAAAAGTTCTTTTAATAACAAATAAAAGCAAAGATGAAGTTTATTCAGAAAATATTTGGCAAACAATTGAGGTAGAAAATACTTCAGAAGATTTGTTTCCTTTTCTTGTTACGGTTCCATTACAAAAACTTGCTTATTATTCAGCATTAAAAAAAGGATATGATATAGATAAGCCTAGAAATTTAGCTAAATCTGTCACTGTTGAATAATCAATAAACTCTGTTAGAACACTCTTAGGTTGAATATGAAAAAATGGAAAACAAATAGTTGGAGAAATTATCCTGTTAAGCACATTCCTGCTTATGAGGATGAAAAAGAACTTAATATGGTTCTTGGTAAAATAAAGAATTTTCCTCCATTAGTGTTTGCTGGAGAAACGAGACACTTAAAGCAACAACTTGCAGATGTTGTTGATGGAAAAGCATTCTTATTGCAGGGAGGAGATTGTGCTGAAAGTTTTGCGGAATTTAATCCAGACAACATTAGAGATTATTTTAAAGTTATGTTGCAAATGTCACTAGTTTTAACTTATTCTGCATCTCTACCAGTTGTTAAATTAGGAAGAATTGCTGGCCAGTTTTCTAAACCTAGAAGTGCACCTACTGAAATAAAAGACGGTGTGGAATTGCCAAGTTATCTTGGAGACAATATTAATGGTATAGAATTTAACAAAAAAGCTAGAAACCCTGACCCAAAAAGATTATTTAAAGCTTATTCGCAGTCAGCTTCCACATTAAATTTATTAAGAGCTTTTTGTCATGGAGGATTTGCTGATTTAAAAAAAGTTCATCTTTGGAATTTAGGTTATATTAAAAAAAGTCCTCAAGCTAAAAAATTTAAAGAGTTAGAAGATAAAATTGCAGATGCATTAGCATTTATGGATGCGTGTGGAATAAATTCAGATTTTAATAGAAGATTAAAAACAGTTAACTTCTGGACTTCACATGAAGCTTTATTGCTTCCTTTTGAGGAAAGCATGACAAGAATCGACTCAACTACAGGAGAATATCACGATACATCTGCACACTTTGTGTGGATTGGTGATAGAACTAGACAATTAGATGGAGGTCATGTTGAGTTTTGTAGAGGAATTGAAAACCCAATTGGAATTAAATGTGGCCCAACATCAAAACCAGAAGAAATAGTTAAAATCTGTAATGTTATAAATCCTAAAAATGAAAAAGGAAAAATAACTTTAATTTCAAGATTTGGCTGTGAAAATGTTGGAAAATTTTTACCAAAATTAATTAGAAATATTAAAAAAGAAGGTTTAAATGTTATTTGGTCGTGCGATCCTATGCATGGAAATACTGTTAAATCTACAACAGGCTTTAAAACAAGACCGTTTAATAATGTTTTAAAAGAAGTTAAAAATGTTTTTGCAGTACATCAAAGCGAAGGCTCATATGCTGGAGGATTACATATAGAGATGACAGGGCAAAATGTTACTGAATGTACAGGGGGAACTCAAAAAATTTCTGATAAAGACTTATCAAGTAGATATCGTACTCATTGTGACCCAAGATTAAATGCCAATCAAGCTTTAGAACTGTCTTTTTTAATTTCAGATGAAATTAAAAAAAATTCCATATATGCTAAAAGTGGAATTAGAGCGGTTTCTTAACGCATATAAAAAAAGAAATTCTTAAAGTATATTTAAATTATGGAAGTGAGTAAAAAAGTTATTTTTATAAAAGACTGGATATTGAATTATGTAAATTCAATGCCTGTCAAAGCCAAATCATTAGTAATTGGAATTTCAGGTGGTATAGACTCTTCAGTTACAAGCACTTTATGTGCAATGACAGGTTTAAAGACTATTGTTTTAACAATGCCAATTAAACAAATCAAAGAACAAAATGATCTAAGTCATTTACATAAAAAATGGTTGAGTGATAAATTTAAAAATGTTGAGTCCCATATATTAGAACTAGATGGTATTTTTAAAAATTTTGAAAATACTCTATCGAGTTTTAAAAATGAACATGGAATGGCAAATTCAAGAGCTAGGTTAAGAATGGCAACTCTCTATCAAGTTGCAGCAGCTAATCAGGGAATAGTAGTTGGAACAGGAAATAAAGTAGAAGATTTTGGAGTCGGTTTTTATACAAAATATGGTGATGGTGGAGTTGATATTTCTCCAATTGCTGATTGTACAAAAACTGAAGTTTGGGAATTAGGAAAAGAATTAAAAATAAAAGAAGAAATTATTAACGCCAAACCTACTGATGGTTTATGGGATGATGGAAGAACTGACGAAAATCAATTAGGATTGAAGTATGAAGAGGTTGAAGAAGCTATGAATAATCCGAATTCCCCAAATTACGCAAAATACATAAAAATAAGAAAATTAAATCTTCATAAAATGGACCCAATTCCAGTTTGTAAGATTCCTAAGTAATCTAAAAGATTCACAAACGCTAAATTAAAGTATATTTCTAGAATAATGAATAAAGATATTTTTTTAACAAATAGCCTAGGTAACAAGAAGGATAAATTTTTACCAATTAATCCAAAAAAAATTGGCATGTATGTCTGTGGACCTACAGTCTATGATAATCCTCACATAGGAAACGCAAGACCTTTAGTTGTATTCGATATTTTGTTTAAAGTTTTAAAGTGCAAATACGGAAATAATTCGGTTAGCTATGTAAGAAATATCACAGATATTGATGACAAAATAATAACATCTTCATTAGAAAAAAAAATTTCAATAGATGATCTTACAAAAAAAATTACAAATATTTTTCATGAAGATTGCAAATATTTGAATTGTGAATTTCCAACACATGAACCAAAAGCAACTGAAAATATTTCGTTAATGGTAGAAATGATTAATAAACTTATTAAAAATAAATTTGCTTATGAAACTAATAAACATGTTTATTTTGAGGTAAATAAATTTAAAGATTATGGAAAACTATCAAATAAAAATTTAGACGAACTAATTGCAGGTGCAAGAGTTGAAGTATCTGAAAATAAAAAAAATCCAGCTGATTTTGTGTTATGGAAACCTTCAAAAGAAAGTGAACCATCTTGGGAATCACCATGGGGAAAAGGTAGACCAGGCTGGCACCTTGAATGTTCGGTTATGTCAAAAAAGTTTTTAGGTGACAAATTCGATATCCATGGTGGAGGAATGGATCTGATTTTTCCTCATCATGAGAATGAAATAGCTCAATCAAGATGTGCAAATCAAAATGAAGTTTTTGCAAATTATTGGATTCATAATGGTTTCATAACAATATCAAGTGAAAAGATGTCAAAATCTCAAGGTAACATTTTAAAAATAAGTGATTTTAAAAATAAAATAAGCGGTCAAGTTTTAAGATTAGCTTTAATTAGCGCTCATTACAAACAACCATTAGATTGGAACGAAAAACTTTTATCTGAATGTGAAAAAACTATTAATAAATGGTACGAGGCTTATATCAAAGTTGAAAAACCGGTTTTAATACCTAATGAGTATCTTGATCCATTGTACGATGATTTAAATACACCAGGTTATATTGCAAATCTTCATAAATTATTTGAAAAATCTCAAAAAGGATCTGCAAAAGATAAAGAAATTTTTGTTTCAGCATGTAATTTTATTGGCTTACTTAATGAAAATAGATCTTCATGGGATAAATTTAAACAAGGTAAATCGAAAATATCCGAAGAAGAAATTAAACTTAAAATTAATGAAAGAAATAAAGCCAGAAAAAACAAAGATTACAAAGCTGCAGATAAAATTAGGAATGAATTATTAGATAAAGGAGTTTTAATTGAAGACAAAGATGATAAAACGCAGTGGAAATTTAAATGAGTAAAGAGAAAATACATATATTTGATACTACATTGAGAGATGGAGCGCAAACTCAAGGCGTTGATTTTTCAATAGATGATAAATTAAAAATAGCCAAAGCCTTAGATGATTTGGGCGTCGACTATATCGAAGGAGGCTGGCCAGGAGCAAACCCTACTGATACAGAATTTTTTCAAAAAAAAATAAAATTAAATAATTCAATTTTGACTGCTTTTGGTATGACTAAAAAGTCAGGTAGAAGTGCAGATAATGACCCTGGTCTTTCATCTTTATTAAATAGCAATACATCAGCAGTATGCTTAGTTGGAAAATCTTGGGATTTTCATGTTGATGTAGCTTTAGGCATATCGAATGAAGAAAATTTAGAAAATATTTCAGAAAGCGCAAAACTTTTTGTTAAACAAAAAAAAGAATTTATGTTTGATGCTGAGCATTTTTTTGACGGATTTAAAAATAATAAAGATTATGCACTTTCATGTATTAAATCAGCATACGAAAATGGTGCTAGATGGGTCGTCCTTTGTGATACAAATGGTGGAACTTTACCTCATGAAGTTTCTGAAATTGTAAATGAAGTAGTTAAATCTGTCCCAGGAAAAAATTTAGGTATTCACGCGCACAATGATACTGGAAATGCTGTAGCAAACTCTCTAGCTGCTGTTCTATCTGGTGCCAGGCAAATTCAGGGAACAATTAATGGATTAGGTGAAAGATGTGGAAATGCAAACTTAATGTCAATAATTCCTACATTACATTTAAAAGAAACTTACTTAAATAATTTTGAGATAAATATTAAAAAAGAAAATATTAGTAAGTTAACTCAATGTTCGAGACTGCTCGATGAAATATTAAATAGAAAACCAAATCAACATTTACCTTATGTTGGTGCAGCTGCTTTTTCTCACAAAGGAGGGTTGCATGTATCAGCAGTCCAAAAAGATCCAAAAACTTATGAACATATAAATCCAGAGACTGTGGGAAATGTGAGAAATATTGTTGTTTCAGACCAATCAGGTAAATCAAATATTGTATCAAGATTAAAATCTATTGGAATTGACTTTAAGCAAGATGATCCAAAAATAAAAAAACTTTTAGAAGAAGTTAAAGATAGAGAATTTATTGGTTATAGTTACGATGGTGCAGACGCTTCATTTGAACTTTTAGCTAGAAGATTAATGGGAGAAATTCCAAGATATATTTCAATTAAAGAGTATGATGTAACTGTAAAAAAAAATAGTTCAGGCAAAATTATTTCTTCAGCTAAAGCTCAATTAGAAGTTGATAAAAAACTAATTCTTTGCGAAGGTGAAGGGAATGGTCCAGTTCACGCACTTGATAATGCAATAAGAAACAATGTAGACAAACTTGCAAAATATTCTCAGTATTTAAAAGATTTAAAACTAGTAGATTATAAAGTTAGAATTCTTAATACAGGAACAGAAGCTGTAACAAGAGTTTCAATTGAAAGTACAGACGCAAAAGGAAAAAACTGGTTTACAATTGGAGTTTCACCAAACATTATTGATGCTTCATTCAAAGCACTTGTAGATAGCTTAGATTATAAGTTATTCAAAGACAAAGCACCTGCAAGCATTTAATGTTTAATAATATTTTTTTTATTTTACATAAACCTCAATTGTCTGAAAATATTGGTGCTTGTGCTAGAGCAATGAAAAATTTTAATTTTTCTAAATTAATCGTAATTAAACCCAAGCCAATTTTTCCTAATGATAAAATAATTGCTACTTCTGTAGGTGCTAAAGAAATTATAAAAAAAAGCAAAGTTTATGACACTTTAGAGCCTGCAATGAAAAATATAGATATTTTAATTTCAACAACCTCAAGATTTAGAAATAAAAATATTAAACATATTAAGCTAAACAAATTAAATAAAATAAACTTTAACAAGAAAATAGCCTTTTTATTTGGATCTGAAGCTTCAGGATTATCAAACAATGAAATAAGTTTTTCAAATTATGTTCTGCAAATACCAAGCAATCCTAATTTTAAATCATTAAATTTATCACATAGTTTAATAATTGTTGCTCAAACTGTTTTTCAAATATTGAACATAAAACAATCTATATATTCTAAATCTAAAAAGATTAAATCAGCATCTAAAAAAAACATTCAAGCTATGACAAACCTATGTATTAAACATCTTGAAGAAATTAATTTTTTTAAACCACAAGAAAAAAAACCCAAAATGTTAGAGAACTTAAGGAGTATATTTTATAAAATGGATCTATCTGAAAAAGAAACTCGTATTTTATCAAGTGTATTTGCCAGTTTAGCTAAAAAAAAGCTTGATTGACAAAATTGATCTTAAGTTTATAAAGCGTCCTATTAAATGACAAAAAGATTAAACTCTAAACATAAAGTTGATAGAAGGTTAAGAGTGAATCTATGGGGAAGACCCAAAAGCCCATTTAATACAAGAGCATACCCGCCAGGGCAACATGGCCAAAGTAAATCAGCTAAACCATCAGATTATGGAATTCAATTAAGTGCAAAACAAAAATTAAAATCTTATTATGGCAATATGAATGAAAGACAATTCAGAAATGTTTATAAAAAAGCTATAATGAAAAGAGGCGACACTGCAGAAAATTTAATTGGTTTACTGGAGAGAAGACTTGATGCAGTAATTTATAGATCTAAACTTTCAAATACAATTTTTTCATCAAGACAATTAATTAATCATGGCCATGTAAGAGTTAATGGAAAAAAAGTTAATATTGCAAGTTATCAAGTAAGAGAAGATGATACAGTAGAAATTAGAGATAAATCAAAACAATTAGCTTTAATTGATATAGCACTTGCAAACAAAGAAAGAGAAGTACCTGAGTATTTACAATTAGATGAAAAAAATAAAAAAGTAAAATTTGTAAGAGTGCCTAAGTTTGAAGAAGTCCCTTATCCAGTTGTAATGGAGCCAAATTTAGTAATTGAATATTATTCTAGATAATTATTTCTTAAAATTAATTCCTTTATTTTCCAGAACTTTTTTAAGTTCACCATTTTCATACATTTCTTTAACAATATCACATCCACCTACAAATTCTTTCTTAATGTATAATTGAGGTATTGTTGGCCAATCACTATATTCTTTAATTCCTTGTCTTAATTGCTGGTCTTCTAAAACATTAACACCTTTAAAATTTACTTCCAAAATTTTCAATATATTAGACACAGCCATTGAAAAACCACATTGTGGCGCATCAGGAGTTCCTTTCATAAAAAGACACACTTCATTGTTTTCAATTTCTTTTCTAATTAAATCATTTGTTTGTTGTTCCATTTTACTCCTTTGTTTTGATTGCTAATGCGTGCAATTCATTTCCCATCTTTCCTTTTAATGAATTATATACCATTTTATGTTGTTCAATTTTACTTTTTCCTGAAAAAGTTGAAGACGTGACTGTAGCAGAATAATGATTACCATCACCCGCTAAATCTTGAATTTCTATTTTTGCATCTGGCATTGCTTCCTTAATTAACTTTTCAATTTCCTTTAAGTCCATTGCCATATTATTTTTCCATATAATTTGTTAACCAATTTTTATTAGATTCAATTAAATCGTCAATATGTAGAATTGGCTCTTTATCTACTATTACATCTTTTTCAGTAACTAATCCAATATCATCATAGTGTACCGAATTATCATTTAAGATTTTTTGCACTTTAGATAGGTTTTTTGATTCGATTTCGATTATGTATCTTCCTTGATCTTCACCAAAATAATAATCAAATTTATTAACCAAAACTTTAAGTTTATTTAGCTTAAAACCTTTTTTACCTTTTATTGCCATTTTTGAAACTGCAGTAATAATTCCTCCTAATGAAACGTCATGCGCAGATTTAACCAGTCCAACCTCTATTAATTTTAAAACAGTTTCACCATTGTTTTTTTCATTAAATAAATTAATTTCAGGCGGTGGACCTTTTTTTTCATTTAAAATATTTATTGCAAAAGCACTTTGATCTATGTGACCTTCAGTTTTTCCAATAACCAAAATTAAATTTTTATTATTTTTAAGATCCATAGTTATCATTTTTTTGTAATCTTTTATTAAACCAACACCTCCAATTGCAGGAGTAGGTTTAATTCCTTTATCTTTGGTCTCATTATAAAAAGACACATTACCTGAAACTATTGGATAATCTAAAAATTTACTTGCTTCATTAATTCCTTCAACACATTCAACAAACTCGCCCATATTTTTTTCTTTTTCTGGGTTACCAAAGTTTAAACAATTAGTAATAGCTATCGGCTTTGATCCACATGAAATTAAATTTCTCCAACTTTCACATACAACTTGTTTTCCACCTGTAATAGGGTGTGCATAGCAATACACAGCAGAAGAATCCACTGAGGTTGCAACTGCTTTATCTGTGCCGTGTACTCTTACTACACCAGAGTCCGATCCTGGTTTTTGTATAGTATCTCCCATGACAGTATGATCATATTGTTGCCAAATCCATTCTTTGCTTGAAATATTTGGTAAGGCTAATATTTTTTTAAGAACTTGAGTAATTTTTAATTTTTTAAAATCATCTTTATTAAATTTTATTTTTTGGGGAAGTTTTGTTTTTTTCCATTTTCGATCATAAACAGGTGCGTTTTCAGCTAATATATCTATTGGAATTTCTGCTACTTTATTATTATCAAAAAATAATTCTATTTTTTTTGAGTCAGTAGTTTTTCCTATGACAGCAAAATCTAAATTCCATTTATCAAAAATTTTTTTTGCTTCCGATTCTTTGCCGTTCTCTAAAACAATCAACATTCTTTCTTGGCTTTCAGAAAGCATAATTTCATAAGGTGTCATTTTTTCTTCACGGCAAGGAACTTTATTTAAATTTAATTCAATACCTAAATTGCCTTTTGATGCCATTTCAATACTCGAAGAAGTTAATCCTGCAGCTCCCATATCTTGAATAGATATAATTGATTTACCTGCCATTAACTCTAAGCATGCTTCTAATAATAATTTTTCTGTAAAAGGATCTCCAACTTGAACTGTTGGTTTTTTTTCCTCTATTTTGTCATCAAATATTGCTGAAGCCATGCTTGCACCATGAATTCCATCTCTCCCAGTTTTTGATCCAACATAAATTACTGGTTTATTAATGCCCGCAGCTTTTGAATAAAAAATTTTATTTTTATTTACTAACCCCAAAGTCATTGCATTGACTAAAATATTTCCATTATAAGATTCATCAAAGCTAGTTTGACCACCTATAGTCGGTATACCCATGCAATTTCCATAACCACCTATACCTTTCACTACACCTCTTAATAAATTTTTTGTCTTAGGGTGTTGTGGCGAACCGAAATGAATGGAATTTAAATTTGCAATAGGCCTTGCGCCCATTGTAAAAACATCTCTCATTATACCTCCAACACCAGTAGCCGCACCTTGATAAGGTTCAATAAATGAAGGGTGATTATGACTTTCTATTTTAAAAACAATTGCATCATCATCTTCAATATCAATTATACCAGCATTTTCACCTGGCCCTTGAATTACTTTTTTTCCTTTAGTGTTAAGTTTTTTTAAATGAACTCTTGATGACTTGTATGAGCAATGTTCATTCCACATTGCTGAAAAAATCCCAAGCTCTGTTAGATTTGGTGTTCTTTTAAGTAGATCACAGATTTTACTAAATTCTTCTTTTTTTAAACCATGTTCTATTGCAATTTTTTCGTTAATTTCCATTATTTTAAATTTTCGATTAAATTTTCAAAGAAAAAATTACCATCGCTACTCGAAAGACTTTTGTCTATCATTCTTTCAGGATGGGGCATCATTCCTAAGATATTTTTTTTTTTATTAAATATGCCAGCGATATTGCTTAACGTTCCATTTGGGTTGAATTCTTCAGACTCCTTACCATCCTCATTGCAATAAGTAACTGCAATTTGATTGTTATTATTTAAAGATTTTAACTCTTCTTCTGAGCAAAAATAATTTCCTTCATTATGAGCTATATGTAATTCTAATATTTTTTTTTTAATATTTTTAAAGTACTTATTTTCTTTACTGTTTACTTTCACATAAACATTTTTACATATAAATTTTTGATGTTTGTTTTGCTGAAGAATGCCTGGCAACAAACCTGTTTCTGTTAATATTTGAAATCCATTACATATTCCTAATAACAAACCTCCAGAATTTGCAAACTCAATTATAGATTTGATTATTTTTGACTTAGCGGCAATACTTCCGCATCGCAAATAGTCCCCGTAAGAAAAACCACCAGGAAGAACGATTAAATCACTTTTAGGTATTTCAAGATCATTGTGCCAAACCATTTGGTTTTTAAAACCAAATTTTTTTAAAGCAACATCCATATCTCTATCACAATTAGACCCTGGAAAAATTATTACAGATGACTTCATTAATTTTATAGAATTTTATAATCTTCAATTACCAAGTTAGCTAAAAGTTTTTTACACATTTCTTCTACTTTAGCTTTTGCTTTTTTTTCATCTTCAATATTAACTTCGATATCAAAATATTTGCCTTGTCTAATTTGATTTACTTCAGAAAAATTCATACCATTCAAGGTTTGCTGAATAGCTTTACCTTGTGGGTCAAGCACTCCTTCTTTAAGAGTAACAATTGCTTTTATTTTCATTTATTTTTTTTAATTTTAACGGCAGTTGGTTTGGAGAATTTTATTGGTCTTATATTTGACTGTTCATGTAGAATTCCAAGTCTTCTAGCTACTTCTTGGTATGCTTCAACTACGTTACCTAAATCTTTTCTAAATCTATCTTTGTCCAATTTCTTTTCAGTTTCTTGGTCCCACAATCTACAAGTGTCAGGACTTATTTCATCTGCTAATATTATTTTATCATCAGATTTTGCTTTTCCAAATTCAACTTTAAAATCAACTAGTTTAATTCCTACTCCTCTAAATAAACCTTGAAGGAAATCATTTATTCTTAAACATTGTTCATTAATTTGATTTAGTTCAATTGTATTTAACCATTTAAAATTTAATATATGTTCTCGAGAAACAATTGGATCACCAAGATCATCATTTTTTAAGCAATACTCAATTAACGGATAGTCCAATACAGTACCTTCTTCAATTCCTAGTCTTTTAGATAAAGATCCAGTTGCGATATTTCTTATTATAAATTCAATTGGAAAAATATTTAACAATTCAACAAGCTGTTCTCTCATATTTAATCTTTTAATAAGATGATTTTTAATTCCTATTTCTGAAAGAGATTTAAGTATGTGTTCAGAAATTCTGTTATTTAAAATTCCTTTTCCTTCTATAATTGATTTTTTCTGATTATTAAATGCAGTCGCATCATCTTTAAAATGTTGAATGACAACATTTTTATCACTTGTAGCGAAAACTATTTTTGCTTTACCTTCGTAAAGTTTCTTACCTTTTTTCATTATTTAAATACTCTTTTAAAAATTAAATTTACATTTTTAAAATGAGAAGAATATTTAAATATTGAATTCAATTTAGATTGACTAATTTTGCTCATTATAAATTTATCTCTTGATATTAAATCAAACAAATTTGTATTTTCAGAAAAACATTTTTTTGCATATGTTTGAACAATTTTATAAGATTTTTCTCTACTTAATCCACTTTTTGTAAGTTCCAACATTATTTCTTGTGAAAATATTAAGCCTCTTGTTAAATTAATATTTTGAATCATTTTTTTTGGATAAATTATCATTTTATCTAAAATATCTGACAATCTATTTAAAGCAAAATCTAATGTGATATTTGCATCAGGGCCTATATTTCTCTCAACACTAGAATGCGAAATGTCTCTCTCGTGCCAAAGTGCAATATTTTCTAAAGCAGGAGTTACATAACTTCTTACCATTCTTGATAATCCAGTTAAGTTTTCACTCAAAATAGGATTTTTTTTGTGAGGCATAGCTGAAGATCCTTTTTGATCTTTTGAAAAATATTCTTGAAGTTCGTAAACCTCAGATCTTTGAAGGTGTCTAATTTCTGTTGCCACTCTTTCGACTGATCCTGCAATAATTCCTAAAACCGAAAAATAAAATGCATGTCTATCTCTTGGTATAACTTGAGTAGATATTGGTTCTATTTTTAAACCAAGTTTTTTTGCAACATGTTTTTCTACTTTTGGATTTATGTTAGCAAAAGTTCCTACAGCACCAGAAATTGCGCAACTTGAAACTTCATTAATTGCATCTGTAAGTCTTTTTCTATTTCTTTTAAACTCTTCATAAAATGAAGCTAGCTTTAATCCAAAAGTAATTGGCTCTGCATGAATTCCATGACTTCTTCCAATGCAAGGTGTGAACTTATGTTTTTTTGCCTGCCTTTTTAATACTTTTAGAATTAGATCTATATCTTTTAATAATATTTTTCCTGATTGAACTAATTGAATATTAAAACCTGTATCTAGTATATCTGATGAAGTCATTCCTTGATGAAGATATCGTGCTTTGATTCCCGCTTTCTCTGTAACTGATGTAAGGAAAGCTATAACGTCATGTTTAACTTTTGCTTCTATCGCATGAATTCTAGCCACATTTATCCTTGCTTTTCTTCTAACTATTGAAGAAACACCTTTTGGAATTTGACCCAATTTTTCCATAGCTTGAACAGCAGCGATTTCTACATCAAGCCAAATTTTGTATTTATTCTCTTCAGACCAAATGTTTGTTACTTCTTTTCTTGAGTACCTATTAATCATTAATTATTTGTATGGAGGCTTAGAATAACCTTTAACAGATTCTGTAAAGATTTCATATCCATTTTCAGTAATTCCCACAGTATGTTCAAATTGTGCAGACAACGATTTATCTTTAGTTACTGCAGTCCATCCATCATTTAACACTTTTACATCATATTTTCCAAAATTTATCATTGGTTCAATAGTAAAAGTCATTCCTGGATAAACCTTAGTTCCACTATTTTTTTTTCCATAATGCAAAATATTGGGTGGTTCATGAAATTTAGTACTTATACCATGACCACAAAAATCCCTTACTACGCTAAAACCTTTTTCTTCAACATATGATTGGATTTCATGACCAATATCTCCTAAACATAATCCAGGTTTTAAAATGTTAATAGCTTTCATCATAGAATTATAAGTTACATCTATTAAATTTTTAGATTTAATTGAAACTTCACCAACAGTATACATTCTACTTGTGTCACCATAATGGCCATCCAATATTGCAGTTACATCAACATTTATTACATCACCCTCATTTAAAATTCTATCTGATGGTATACCATGGCAAACAACATGATTTAATGAAGTACATAAAGATTTTTTAAAACCTCTGTAAAATTGTGGAGCAGAATATGCGCCATGATCTTTTATAAATTCGTATCCTAGATTATCAAGTTTATCTGTCGATATATTTGGTTTTATATGATCTGTGAGCATGTCTAAGGTTCTAGCAGCCAAATTTCCAGCAGCACGCATTTTCTCAAATTTTTCTAAATAATTACTCATCAATAATTTTTATTTTTTTATCAATCTTAATTTGCTTATGATCAATTTTGCATTTATAGGCAAGAAATCGTACTCCAGATTTTTTTGCTATTAAATAATTTTCATAATAGTATTTATCTATATCTTTTGCTATTTTAAAATATTTCATATTTTCGATTTGCACCAAAAATAAAACATAAGATATAAAGCCTTTTTTAGAAGCATTTATTAATGTTTTAATATGTTTAGTTCCCCTAGACGTAGGAGCATCAGGAAATTCAGAAACCTCGTTATTTCTAAATAATGTAACATTTTTAACTTCTATAAATATTTTTTTATTACTTTTATTTACTAAAAAATCAAATCTAGTCTCTTTATTGTAAAATTTTTCGGGTTGAATATCTTTTAAATTATTAAATTCTTTAAAAGAGTTATTTTTGAGTCCTTCAGCTACAATTTTATTTGCTAAATGAGTATTGACTCCCACAAGATTTTTTTTAACTTTAATAATCTCTAGAGTGTATTTTAACTTTCTTTTTGGATTATCATTTTTTGAAATCCAGACTTCATTATTTTTATCCAATAAACCCATCATTGAACCAGTATTAGGACAATGAGCTGTTAGAATTTCATTATTTACTTTAATATCAGCAAAAAATCTTTTATATCTTTTTACAAGTTTGCCTTTAATTAAAGTATTGGTAAATTCCATATCTAAAATATATATAAGAAATGTCTAAAAAAACAAATGCTGCAATATTAATTATTGGTAATGAAATTTTATCTGGAAGAACTCAAGATACTAATACAAGTACGCTGTCGTTATGGTTAAATTCTTTAGGTGTTAGTGTTCAGGAAGTGAGAGTAGTGCCAGATGTTGAAGAAACAATTGTTAATTCAGTAAATTTATTGAGAAATACTTATGATTATGTTTTTACAACAGGAGGCATAGGTCCTACCCACGATGATATAACCGCTGAATCAATTTCAAAAGCATTCAATCTTGAGTATGAGATACATAAAGAAGGATATAAAATCTTAGAGGCATATTATAAGCCGGGAGAATTTAATGAAGGAAGGCAAAAAATGATATGGATGCCTAGAAATTCTAAGTTAATATTAAATCCAACTAGTGGGGCACCAGGATTCAGAGTTGAGAATGTTTTTTGTTTACCGGGAGTTCCTTCAATTTTAAAGTCAATGTTAGGAGGTTTAAAAAACGACATTGTAGGAGGTAAACCAATTTTAAGTCTTACTATTAATTTAAGAACTGTTGAAAGTGAAATAGCTAAATCATTAACAAAAGTTCAACAAAATAATAAAGATGTCGAAATTGGAAGTTATCCATTTTTTCAAGCAGGAAAATTAGGTGTTTCAATTGTAATAAGATCTGATGATCAAGATAAAATTAATACCTGCAATTCACAAATATTAGAATTTGTTAAAAAAAAAAAAATTGAAGTAGTAAAAAGAGATTAGTATGTTTTATTTTGCTTATGGTAGTAACCTAAATCATTTTCAGATGAGCAGGAGATGCAAAGATAGTAAATTTCTAAAAAAAATTAACCTTAAAAATTTTAAATTAACATTTAGAAGCAAGTATAGAGCAGCGGATATTGAGCCAAAAAAAAATTCTTTAGTTCCCGGAGGATTGTTTGAAATATCTAAAAGTGATGAAAAAAAACTCGATATCTATGAAGATTATCCAGTTCTATATAAGAAATATTATTTTATTTATTATGGAAAGAAAGTAATGACATATACTATGGTAAAAAAAACAAAATTTTCATATCCAACTGAAAAATATTTAAATATTGTTAAACAGGGATACAAAGATTGCAAACTAGAAAAAAAATATCTTAAAAGGGCATTAATGTTTTAAAAAAATTACTCATTTTCTTTTAAACTCCAGTTTTCCCACATAAAGTAATAAGACCAATCATTTTTATGGGTTTTTTTTAATAAGTTAATTATTTTTTCTCTATTATTTTTTGCATTTGGAACAAAACTATGAAACTGAATTTGAAGATTATTTATTCTAGAAATTAGATCTTTTTCAATTAAACAAAAGAGTAAATCATATTCTCCTCCCTCAATATTTATTTTCATTAAGTCTATTTTGTTAATTTTTAATCCTTCAATCACGTCAGAAATTTTTTTTATTTTTATTTTTTTTGTTTTATCTTTTTCTAGTATCCTCACAGTGGATGAGGCTTCATTATTATCTGATAGAGAAAATTCTCCACTAATATTTCCTAAACCAAAGTCAAAACATATTATATTTTTATTGTTTCTAAATTTGTTCAAACATTTTTCATAAAACTCTAAATTAGGCTCAAATAGATATATTTTACTGTCGAATTTTTTAGATATTTTTTCAGTAAAATCTCCTAAATATCCTCCAATGTCAAATATAATGGAGTTTTTATTGAGATTGTAATTAAGACGTAAATTGTCATCACCTTTGTCTTTATACCATCTTGTTCTTTCGATCGTTCCAAAATCCTTTTTTATATAAAATGCATAAAACCATTTATAAAAAATTCTGATCCTAAATAATATAGCTTTTAAAAGTCCAATAGGATCTTTAAATAGTTTGAATATTATTTTTTTTACCATATCTATTTATTACTTTAAAAATGAAGATAATTAAAAAAATTTTACTTATTAGGGTTGTTCAATTATAAAGATTACCATAAATTCTCATGGATTTCATTAATTTCTTTTTGATAATCTTTGAATATTTGTATGATTAATATATTTAGAAAAATATTATATTTATTATTTTCAATTTTACTATTAATTGTATTATTTTTTTTAGTTGATTTAACTGACATTGATAATAGTTATGTAAATAGAAATTTGATTGAAATAGATAGCAAAAATTTAAATAGTAGACATTCATTTAAAATTTCTACTTATTTAAGATATTACTATCTTAAAGCTTACAAAATAATAAACAAAGAATCTTATAAAAAGAGATGGGAAGTAGAAGAACAAAATATAAGAAATAGTTTTCCTGAAGAAATAATAATTAAAGCTAAAATTAATGATTTTTCTAATCAAAGTTATCCTTTAGAAGAATATTCCACATCCAACGATTGGTTTAGAAGTCATGGAAATAATTTTTCAACAAGATTTTCAAATTTTAATAAAATTAATAGTGAAAATGCAAAAAATCTAAAATTAGCTTGGGTTTATAGCCCAAAGGATGAAAAAAATTTTATTTACAATGTTCAAGCAAATCCAATATTTTATAAAGGAAATATTTTTTTACCAAATTCTCAAAATCAAATAGTTTCAATTAATGGCTTAACAGGAGAGCAAAATTGGAAATTTAATGTAGATAAAGGCATAGCGGCAAAAAGAGGAATGATTCTATATGAATCTGAAAAAGATAATAAAGAACCAAGAATATTCTTTGTTAATAATAGAAATAGATTGTTTTCTTTAAATGCTAATACTGGAGAACCAATTAAAAATTTTGGTAAAAATGGAGAAATAGAAGTAGGTCTTACTCCTATTCCTCCTGTAATTTATAAAAATCAATTAATAATAATTTCAACATCTTCAATTTTAAAAGTTTATAATTTGGATACCGGAAAGTTAAAGTGGAAGTTCAAAATTAATAAAACAAAAAATAGTATATTATTTCCTAATTTTGAAAAGGGGAGCCCTTGGGGTGGTTTTTCTCTTGATGAAAAAAGAGGCTTGCTCTTTTTTACAACAGGCAACCCAGAAGAATGGCATGTTGGAGTAGATAGACCAGGGGATAATCTATATGCCAATAGTGTAGTTGCATTTAATCTAGAAGAAAAAAAAATAGAGTGGCATTTCCAAGAAATACAACACGATATATGGAATCTTGATATTGCTGCTGCACCAATTTTAACAATGGTAAAAAAAAATGATAGATTTATCGATGTTGTTGTAGCTGTAACTAAACTTGGTAATACAATTATATTAGATAGAGAAAGCGGTGAACCATTATTTGATATGATTAAAAGAAGAGCGCCTATATCAAATGTTCCTGGTGAAAAAACTTCACCATATCAAATAGATATATCAATACCTGAACCTGTTTGTAGAAATAAATTCAAAAAGGAATATCTTAGTAACTTTTTAGATTCGGATGATAGTAAAAAACTTTTAAATTTGATTGAAACTTCTGATTTTGGATTTCCAAACCCTCCAAAAATTGGAAAAAAAAATATTCAAATGGCTGGATGTGTTAGATGGGCAGGAGCATCTGTTGATACTGAAAAAAATATTTTGTATGTAAGTGTTGATCAATATCCGTATATTTCAACTATAATTGAAAATAAAAACTTTAAAGGTAAATACACTCATAAATGGGAATATCTTGTCGATAAAAATAATAACCCTGGAATAAAACCACCATGGGGAGCTATAGTAGCTCTTGACTTAAATTTAGGTAAAATAAAGTGGAAAGTTCCTTTTGGTAATTATGATAATTTAAAAGATGTTTATGAAACAGATACGGGTACTAGAAATAGATCTGGTGTTACAGCAACAAGAGGAAATTTAATTTTAGCTTCAGGAACTAAGGATAATAAATTTAGAGTATTGGACTCGACTAATGGAGATGAATTATGGTCCTACACCATGTCTAAAGCAGGATCAGCTCCACCTACAGTTTATGAAACAAACGGTAAGCAATTCATAGTAGTTCCAGCATTTGAGGATGGAGGAAAAAATATATATAGCTTTACTCTAAAATAAACTTATTTTTAAATAATGAAAAAATATTTTGAAAAAAAATTTTGGAAATATATATATCGACGTTCATTGAACAATTGGTATAAAAGAAACTTTTCATCACCATCACCAGAATTTGTTAAACATGAAATAATTAAAAAAAATAATCTTGATAACTCTCTATGGATTGAAACTGGAACTTATTATGGAGATACTACAAATTTATTATCGAATTTATCTAGCAAAGTTATTTCAATTGAAGCAGATAAAAGATTATATGATTTGGCAGTAAAAAAATTTCAAAACTCAAAAAATATACAAATTATTAATGATAAAAGCCAAAGCATTCTTGAAGAAATTTTAAAAAATAATCAAAATCATAAAAATATATGTTTATATCTTGATGCTCATTTATGCATGGATCATTTGACAAAAGAACCAACGTTTAAAGAGGAAAATCTAGAAACTCCAATTATGGTTGAATTAAATATTATTGAAAAATTTTTGACAAAATTTGATAGGGTAAACATATTGGTAGATGATATTAGATTGTTTGATGGAAAAACTCAAAATTATCCAAATTTAAATGAAATAGTTGATTGGGCAAGAAAAAATAAATCTAATTGGTTCATAGAACATGATATTTTTATTATTAAGTTTCAAGCTAACTCAATATGAATTTAAGAACTTTTTATAGACTTTTTTACAAACATAGAATTAAAAAGGCTTCAATTTTTCTTAAATTATATATCATTATTGTTGTTCCGTTAAAGTATTTAGTAAATATTTTTTACTTTGAAAAAAAAGTTTATCTTGATTCATATAAAAATAATTTTAGCGACTTATTCACTAAGAATTTAAATACTTTATTTGAGCATTTTAATAGTGATAAAGGAGAATACTTTGTCAATCAATATGTACAGCCAGCAAAAAAAAATAAAAAAAAAATTGATGCTCATGGATACGCAAAAATTTATGAAACAGTTTTTAAAAACTTTAAAGAAAAAAAAATTAATATTTTGGAACTTGGATCGTTTTATGGAAATGCTGCTGCAGCACTCTATTTTTATTTTGATAAAGCTAATATCTATAGCGCAGATATAAACCCAGATATGTTTAAATATAAATCTAATAGAATTACAAATTTCTATGTAGATTCATCTTCAAGAAATTCATTAAAGAATGATTTAATTAGTAAAAAAAATAATTTTGATATTATTATTGAAGATGCAAGTCATATGCTTAAAGACCAAATAATATCTTTATTTATGTTATTTCCCTTAGTAAACCCAGGTGGGTATTTTATAGTTGAAGAATTAGATTTTCCAGAAACTAGAGAAGATATGAGAATTAATCAAACTAAACCAGATTTAAAACAAATTTTACAAAATATTTTAAAAAATACAGATTTTAACTCTATTTACATTAACGATGACGAAAAAAAATATTTCCTAGAAAACTTTTCATCAATTGAAATAAAAAAAGGTAATTTTAATGAAATTGCTATAATTAAAAAAAAATGAACATCTATTGTATTACTCATAAACCTTTAAAAGAAATAGAAAAATTAGGGTTAACCCCGGCAGGTGTTGGAACTGCTAATTTTCCTTCAAATTATATTATAGAAAATACTGGAGAAAATATTTCACATAAAAATCAATATTATTCCGAAACATCTTTTCATTATTGGATTTGGAAAAATTTATTACCTAAGAAAAAAGATAAAGACTGGTTTGGAACATGTCAATATAGAAGATATTTTGTAAAAAAAGAAAACGAAAAGTTGATTCAAAACTTAGATGGCAAACAAGGTTATTTAAAACTAAACAGCCTAGAAGAGCTTAAAAATATTTTGCAAACTGAACCAGTAAAAGAATGGAATAATTATGATGTTATTTTGTGCAACCCATACAATCTTGAAGTAATAAAAAAAATGAAATTATTTAAAAGGGGGTATAAATCAATAATTAAAGACCCTAGCATCATCTTTAATAAGAAAAAACATACTATAAAACTTCATTTTGATATGTTTCACGGTCATGGAAACTTAGAAAAAGCATCAAAAGCTTTACCTGATAAAGATAGAAATGATTTCATGAATTTTGTATCTAGCAGAACATGGTTAAGTGGTCATTGTATTTTTTTTTCTAATAATACTGATTTACTAAATAATTTTTATGAAGATTTGTTTAGTTGGTTATCTGAATGTGAAAAAATTTTTGGTTTTAAAGATTTAGTTGGTTATGATACTCAAAGAATATATTCGTTTTTAACCGAAAGATATATGCCATTCTGGTTTAATAAATATGCTAAAACTTTAACTTGGCCTTGGATATTTTGTGATATAACTAAATTTTAATTATTCTACTTGTTGAATTGTAAATATTGGAATAAATAACATGCAAATAACTCATGCCCTCGTGGTGAAATTGGTAGACACAAAGGACTTAAAATCCTTGCCCTTTTGGGAGTGCCAGTTCGAGTCTGGCCGAGGGCACCAAAAGAATGATTAAGATAAAAATTATTTCTGATACAAACAAAAAATCATTAAAGATTAAATCGTTTATTTTAAAAAATATAAAAAATAATAAATCAATAAAACCTAATCTAATTATAGTAATTGGAGGAGATGGTTTTATGCTTAAAACTCTTAAAAATAATAAAAAATCGTCAAAACTATTTTATGGAATTAATTCAGGAAACTATGGTTTTTTAATGAATAAATTTTCCCAAAAAAATACAATTAAAAATTTATCTAAAGCTAAAATGATTTCTATTTCTCCATTAGAAATGAAAGTTAAAAATAGACAAAATTTAATTAAAAAATTTATTGCAATCAATGAAGTATCAATATTGAGACAAAGTAGACAGGCTGCATCTTTATCAATTTCAAATGGAAAAAAAACCATTATAAAAAAACTTATATCTGATGGAGTGCTAGTATCTACTCCCGCAGGAAGTACTGCTTACAATCTATCTGTTTATGGTCCAATACTAAGTT
>CACKXX010000008.1 GCA_902604265.1 uncultured Pelagibacteraceae bacterium
TATTGATAATAAATTTTATAAAGTAAATAATTCTAACTTATTAAGACCAAATGAAATAAAAAAGATAGGAACCGACCCAACACAAATATATAAAGATTTAAAATGGAGAGCAAAACTAAATATTGATCAAATAATAAAAAAACTACTTCTAGATGAACTTTATTAATAATATTAATTTTTTATTTAAATTCCTTAGCTATACCAGAAAGGAATTCAGCCCATGTAAAATATATCAAATTTTAGAATTTAAAAAATTAAAAATTAAGAAAAAAAGTATTGAATTTGGAACTTACGATTATAAAGAAAGCTTTACAAAATTTACAAGGCATAATTCAGATAAAAATTTTTTCTCTAATTTAAAAAAAATAAAAAAGAGAAATTATTTTCAAATAAATTTAGAAAAAAAAAATAATTTAAATAAAAAATTTGATAATATAATTATATTTAATGTTCTTGAACATATACATAATGACAGCAAAGCAATAATTGAGTTAAAAAAAATTTTAAATAAAAACGGAAAACTAATAATTTCTACACCATTTATTTATAGGTATCACGAAGCGCCTGAAGATTACAAAAGATATACCATTAGTTATTTTAATAAGCTTCTTAAAGAAAAAAATTTTAAAATAATAAAAAGTAAATATTTAGGCGAGGGCCCTTTTATTGCTTCTTATTCATTATTTTTTGATTATTTGAAAAAAATACCTTTAATTTCATATCCAATAATAATTATTTGCTATCTATTAGATAAAATTCTTTCTTTATTTCACAAAACCAACATAAATAAAATTTATCCAATTTGTATTTTAATAATTGCTAAGCATAAATAAATTGATTTTATTAAAAAAATAAATAAATGAATAAAAAATTTAAAAATTATTTAATTTTATATCTATCTTTTTTATTCTTTATTTCCATATTTGTTTTATACACAAAACACAATGTTGGTAATGATTCAACAATTTCAGAATGGCTTATTAATTATTCTGGTGGCTTTACTAAAAGAGGAATAATTGGTGAAATTTCAATTTTTTTTTCCAGGCTTTTTGATCAAAATTTAAGAGACATAATTTATATTTTTCAACTTTCAATATTGGGCATTTACTACATCTTGGTTTATATTTTTTTTAAAAATTTATATTTAGAAAGATATTTTTTACTCGCTGTTTTTTCTCCAATATTTTTAATTTATCCCGTTGCCGAAACTGAAGTCTTGGCAAGAAAAGAAGTTTTTATTTTTGTATTATTCTTGTTACACGCATTAATACCACCTTCAAATAATAATTTAGTAAGAATTTCAAAATTAGTAATATTACCTCTTTCAGTTTTAATTTGGGAACCAATAATATTTTATTTACCATTATGGATTTTTATTGATTTAGTAAAATTTAAAATAAAAAATTATGATAAAAATTTATTTAATGAAATTATTTTTTATTTTCCAGCGTTATTTTTAGCAATAATTTTTATTATTAACCCCTTAACTCCAGAAGAACATTTTAAAATGGAACAGGTTTTAAATAAGGAATTTAATGAGGTATGTTATATGTCTTGCGCATTATTAAAGAGTAAATCTTCAATATATCAACAATTTGAAGCAAATTTTGGAAAATATTCTTTAGAGGTTTTTGTTAGATATTTTTTAATAATATTAATTGGTTTTGGTCCATTATTTACGTTAATGCATTATTCAAAATTAAAACAGACAAAAACAATTTTTTCAAATAAATTTAATTTATTATCAATATTTCTTTTTTTATTATCACCAGTTTTATTACTGTTTGCTATGGGTTATGACTGGGGAAGATGGGTCAGTATTTCATATATTATGTCACTAATAACTTATTTTTATTTATATAAAAATAGTTTTATTATTTTGAATACCAAAAAATTAAATTCAAATAAATTAAATTTATTAAGACCAAAATATTTTTTATATATTTTTATTATTTATGCTTTTACTTGGAATCCCAAAACTGTAATTACAGGTGACGTTGCTTCATTCCCGTTATATAGAATTATTTATAAGTTTATAAAAATTTATTTACTCTAATTTATGAAAAAAAAAATAAAGATTTATTTATTTAATCCATACCCAAGCATTGGAGGTGTTGATACAACAATTTTCAAATTTATAAATTCTTTAGATCTAAATAGAATTGAAGTTGAATATTTATCTTTAAGAAGAGTTAAATATTTTAAAAATAAAAAAATAACTTATACAAAAATCAACTCAAAATCTACTTTTTTAAGTTTTTTTAAAATATTAAAAATTATAAAAAAAGACAATCATGATAATAAAATTTTTTTTTCTATACAATATTTTGTAAATGTTTGGTCTATATTATTTATAAAATTAATTTTAGGAATTAAAATTTTTGTTTATGATGTCAATCACTTAAATGAACTAAACTATTATAAAGATTTTAATGAATTTATTAAAAAAAAAATAATTAAATTTTTGGTAAAAATACTTTACAAATATGCTGATATAGTAGCAGGTAATTCTAAAGAATTAGCCACAAATTTACAAAAATACACAAATAGAAGAGTTTATACGCTTTACAACCCTTGTTTTGATTTGATTAAATTTAAAAGAAGAAAATATAATTCTAAAAATAAAATTAATATTCTAAATATATCAAGATTTGAGACACAAAAAGATCACTTAACTTTACTTAAAGCTATAAATAATTCAAAAATTAAACATAGAATAAATCTTTTATTAGTTGGTTATGGTAGCAAACTTAAAGAAATTAAAAATTATATATATATTAATAAAATAAGAGCTAAACTTTTCTTAAGAGAAAGAAAAATAAGTAAATTTTATAGACAATCTGATCTTTACATATGCTCTTCTTTATATGAAGGTTTACCAACAACAATGGTTGAGGCGGCAAGTTATTGTCTGCCCATAATTTCATCAAATTTTAAGAGCGGATGTAATGAAATATTATCAAACGGAAAATCTGGACATATATTTAAAATTAGAGATTTTAGAAAGTTATCACAATATATAGAGGAATTTTATAATCATCCAAATAAATTTTATAGCAAAGAAAAATTGTGTAGAAAAAATTTAGAGTTGTTCTCAATTAAGAAAAATACAAAATTATTTAATTTTTTGATTCAGAAACTATTTTAAGATTTTTTTGAAATTTTGAAAATGAGAAAACATAGAAAATTTTTTTGCATATCTTAAGGCATTGAGAATTTTCATTGAGTTATTAACTTCAGAATTTTTTATTGAATTTACAAATTCAATTTCATCATTAAAATTAAAAAAATAACAAAGATCTCCATTTTTTTTCATTTCCAAAGGTCCATTTTTAACTAAAGAAGTTATAATCTTTTTTTTTAGATAAGCTGCTTCAATTAAGACAAATCCTGGATCTTCATATTCTGCAACAGAAATTATAGCTTCACAATTATTAATGTAGTTATAAACATTTTTTTTAAAACCTAATAAAAAAATGTTTTCCTCCATTTTATATTTTTTAATTAGTTCTTGAAGATTATTTTTTTCTTCACCCTCGCCAATAATTAGAAGTTTATTAACTTTGAAATTTTTACTATGTTTTGAAAACATTTTAATTAAAAAAGAAAAATTTTTTTGTCCAGTTAATCTTCCAACTGATAAATAAAATTTAGAATTATAAAAATTTTTATCTATACTAATTTTTTTTTTTTCTTTAATTTCTTCATATTCTATTATTGGATCCCTAAGTAGTTTTATTTTACTTTTTTCAAAAATGTTTGATTCAATCAAAAAATCGTATGTAATTTGGGTTGGAGCAGTAATAATATAAATATACCTTGAAAAGATTTTCCAAATAAATTTTCTAAAAGGCGTAAGTTTTGGCAACCCTGAAATTCTTAATATTATTTTTGTATTTTTTGATAAAAATGGACTTAATATAATTGGCAATAGAGTTAACAAATGTACTACTAAAAATTTAGGTTTATTGAATTTTATATTAAATAATAGAGGAAAAAAATTTGAAAAAAAAATTACTAAAAATGAAAATCGACTTTGAATAAATCCCTCTTTAGGTATAAATTTATAAAGATTTAAAGGTAGAAGATTATTAATTTTGATATTATACAAATTATTCTTTAAAAAATCCCATTCACCACAGGAATTTAAAATTGTCACTTCTGTTTTTTCTTTTTCTGTTAAATTATATTTTTTTATTGATTTGGCAGATTTAATTACAGATTTAATAGTTGCAATATTTGTTAGGAATGGACACCAGTAATAAATTTTCATAGTAATTAATTTTATTTATTATAATAATTATATTCTATCAATAATTTATAAGAACAGAATGAAGAATCCAAAAATATCTATTATTACCGTAATTAAAAATAACAAAGAATATATCGAAAAAAATATTTTAAGTTTAATAAATCAAAATTACAAGAACTATGAGCATATAATAATTGATGGAGGATCAACCGATGGAAGCAAAGAAATTATTAATAATTATAGACAAAATATCACTCATTTTGTTTCTGAAAAAGACAAGGGTATTTATGATGCAATGAATAAAGGTATAGATCTTGCTTCAGGTGATATAATAGGAATTTTAAATTCTGATGATTATTTTTATGAAGATGCATTGCAAATAGTTAAAGCTTATTTTGAAAATATGCCAAAAATAGACTTTTTATTTGGCAGTGTTCATAAACATATTCTTAAGCACGGATTTTATCCAAAGAAAATTTTTTGGACATTTGATTTTTATACATCACATTCACTAGGCTTCTTTATTAAATCAACATCTCAAAAAAAAATTGGTTATTATAATATTAAATATAAATACTCAGCAGATTATGATTTATTTTATAGAATGATTGTAAAATTAAAAATGATTGGGGCATCAACTAAAAAAAACGAAATTATGGGTTTTTTTAATCCTCATGGATTATCCTCTAGGCTAAGATACATTGATTATTTAAATGAAAATACTCGTATAAGATTAGATAATGGACAAAATAAAATTATTGTCTGGTTAATTCATTTTTTAAGGCTTTCAAAAAGAATTTTTAGAGTTATTAAAGAAATAAAAAAATAATGAATATTTTAATTACTGGATGCGCAGGTTTTATTGGCTTTCATCTGTCTGAATTTTTATCAAAGAAATATAAAAAATCTAAAATTATTGGGTTTGATAATATAAATAATTTTTATTCTCCTATTTTAAAAAAAATGAGAATTAAAGTACTAAAAAAAAACAAAAATTTTTATTTTAAAAAAATAGATTTACAAAATAAGAAAAAAATAGAAAATATCTTTAAAAGAAATAAAATTAAAATTGTTATACATCTCGCGGCCCAAGCTGGTGTTAGAGATTCATTGAAAATGCCAAATTCATATTTCAAAAGTAATTTTATTGGCTTCATGAATATAGTTAGTATTTCAAATAAAAATAAAGTAAAAAAATTTATTTTTGCATCCTCTAGCTCTGTATATGGAGATAAAAAAAAATTTCCATTAAAAGAAAATATGAATATTTCTCCTAAAAATATTTATTCAGCAACAAAAAAAATAAATGAAGATATATCTAATGATTTATCAAAAATATCAAACATGAAAATGATTGGTTTAAGGTTTTTTACAGTTTATGGAAAATTTGGTAGACCAGATATGTTTATATTTAAGTTTTTAAATTCATTGTTAAATAATAAAAAGTTTCATCTTTATAACAAGGGAAAACATTTTAGAGATTATACGCATATAGATGATGTAGTTAATATAATCATTAGTTTAATTAAGAAAAAAATTACTAAAAAATTTCAAGTTTTTAATATTTGTTCTAATGATCCCATAGATTTAAATAAGCTAGTTAAATTCATATCGAATTTTGTAAATATTAAACCAAAAATAATTAAAAAAAAAAGAAACAGCATTGAGGTTTTAAAAACACATGGTGACAATAAAAAAATACTAGGTTTTTTAAAAATAAAATTAACAAGAAATATTTTTTTTGAGCTTCCAGCAATAATTGAATGGTATAAAAAAAACCAGATTTGGAAATTAAAAAATTAAGAATATTTAATGAAAAAAAAAAGTTTAGTCTCTATATTGATAATAAACTACAATAATGAAAAATATTTAGACCGAGCTATCAAGTCATGTATAAATCAATCATATAAAAATCTAGAAATTTTAATATATGACGATAAGTCAACGGATGGATCAAGATTTTTACTTAACAAATATTCCAAACATAAAAAAATAAAATATTTTATCAATAAATCCAAGAAAAAAAATATGCCAGCAATTGATGCAAAAAATAGTTATTATAAATTAATTAGTAAAAGTAAAGGAGATATTATTTTTTTATTAGATAGTGATGATTATTTTCTCAAAGACAAAGTTTATAAAATAGTCAAAAAATTTAATTACAACAAAAAAATACGTTTAATTCAAGATTTGCCATTAGTGATTGGTAATAATAATAAAAAAATCTTTAAAAAAAATAAAAATAATTTAATTAGTTTTTGGCCATATTTAGCGCCAGAAAGTTGTATTTCATTTAGAAAAGAATTTATAAATAAATATATAAAATTAAATGTTCAATTAGAGAATAGATACCCAGATGTTTGGCTTGGATTTAGGTTAGGTATTTTCTCATATTATATTGATAAATCATTTTATTCATTTAATAAAAATTTAACTATATACAAGTCTTATGGAGAATCGAAAAAATATCCTTTTTTTGGATTCAATTGGTTTATTAGAAGAATGAATTCATATAATTATTTAAATAGTATTTCAAAAGAAAAATTCAATTTCATATATAGTTTTGATTATATTATAACCATGATAATTTTTAAAATATTAAATCTTTTAAAATTCAATGAAAAAAAAAATTTACTTTAATGTTCCACATTTAAACAAAAACTCAAAAATATTTATTAAAAAAGTATTAGAGGAAAAAAGTTTTACAGATGGCTATTTTCAAAAAAAATGTGAACAATTTATAAAATACAAAACTAAAGCTAAATTCGTTTCACTTACACATAGTGGAACAAGTGCCTTAGAAATTGCCATGTTCTTATTGAATATTGGTAAAGGTGATGAAGTTTTAATTCCATCATATACTTTTACATCAACTGCTAATTCAGTGATCATGTCAGGAGCCAAGCCAGTATTTGTTGATGTAGATAAAAATTTAAATATTGATTCAGAAAAATTAGAAAAAAAAATTTCAAAAAAAACTAAAGCAATAATAATAGTTCACTATGGTGGGTTTCCTTGTGATATGGACAAAATTTTAAAATTAAAAAAAAAAATATAAGTTATTTTTAATTGAAGATGCTGCGCATGCATTTTTAGCAAAATATAAAAAAAAATACATTGGTACTTTAGGTGAAATTGGCATGTTTAGCTTTCATGAGACAAAAAATTTTATTTCTGGTCAAGGCGGAGCATTATTAATCAATGATAATAAATATATTAATAAAGCAAAAATAATTTTGGATAAAGGAACAGATAGGTCATTTTATTTAAATAAGAAAAAATATTATTCCTGGAAAGGATTTGGATCAGAATATAGAACACCCGAATTGAGTGCCGCATTACTACTCTCACAGTTTAAAGATTATAAAAGCATTCAAAAAAAAAGAGAGAAAATTTGGAAATTTTATTACAATAAATTATCAAAATTTTCTCCAAATAAGTTTGATATTTTAAATTATAAAAATAAATTAAAGATATGCAGCTATCATTCTTTTGTAATAATTTTTAAAACTATAAAAAAAAGAAATTACTTTATAAAATTTATGAAAACGAGAGGAATTTATTGTTACTTTCATTATTTTCCATTGCATATGTCAGATTTTGGAAAAAAATTTACTAAAGAAAAATTATTAAATACTGAAAAAGCTTGGAACGGTCTAGTAAGATTACCTATATATCCAGATTTAAAAATATTTGATTTAAAAAATATTACTAAATCAATAGAAATATTCGCTAAGTTTTTATAACTTGCTAAAAATATTATAATATTCTAATAAATTTCTTTTAAAATCAAATCTTTCTAATCTTTTTACTGCGAACTTTTTTAGCTTTTGGCACTTCGTTTTTTGCTTTTTGTAAATTAAAATTTTGTTTCCTAAATCTTTAAAATTTCCAACTTTAAATAAAAAACCTCCTTTTCCTGAGTCCAATATTTCGCTTGGTCCAGTCGGGCAATTTGAAGAAATTATAAATTTTTTTAAAGCTAAAGCTTCTAATAAAATATTTGGTAGCCCTTCAAATCTAGAAGAAAGTATCATTATTTCTGATTTTAATATATATGGAAATGGATTTTCTATACGATCTTTAATATTAACTATTTTTTTTAGATTATTTTGTTCAATGAATGAAAATAAATTTGATTTTTGATCTCCTTCTCCAATTATTAATAATTTTATTTTTATTTTATCTTTTATTTCGTTTATAGCTTTTAAAAGTGTCATATGATCTTTTTGATAAACAAGTCTACCAACAGAAATTAAGTTAATATGGCCTTTAGTAAAAAATTTAAATTTAATTTTTTTTTTTGATAATTTACTTATTTCTTTTATATTTAAAGGATTATAAATAAATTTAGTTTTTAGATTAAATTTACTTTTCATTTCTAACTTAAATTTTAAACTATTTACAATTATCAAATCAGAAAAAGAGAGAATTTTTGAAAATAAAAATTTTTTAATTATATTATTTGACCATCCAGATGGTGAGGAATTGGGTCTTATAGCAATTTTTATTCCTAAAATTTTACAAAAAATTAAACAAATAATATTTCCTTGAAAACAAAAAACATGAAAGTTTTTATCTTTTTTATACTCTTTTAATAAAAGGAAAATACAAATTAAATATTTTGGAATTCTTCCATATTCGTCCCAAAATCTATTAAATGGCGAGATAAAATTAATCTTATTATTAAATTTCTTTTTTATATTTTTTGAAGAAGTGATTACTGAGATATAAGGATTTTTTTTTACAAAGTAATTAGCTATAAGAATAATATTTTTTTCTACTCCTCCGCCTTCAAAAGATGGCATAAAAAATATAATTTTTTTTTTCATCTTAATTTTAACACATTATGATAGATATAAATTGATAACATAAGTTTTATGAAATTAGTTAGTGTAATTATACCCTATTTTAAAAAAAAAAAATATATTGCTGATACATTAAACTCAGTTTTAAATCAGACCTACAATAATTTGGAAGTTATAATTATATATGACGATCCAGAAAAAGCTGATTTAAATTATATTAAAAAATTAGTTTCATTAGACCAAAGAGTAAAACTAACCATTAATGATAAGAATGTTGGAGCAGGAAGATCTAGAAACATAGGAATTGAACAATCAAAAGGAAAGCTTTTAGCATTCATTGATGCAGATGATATTTGGTCAAAAAATAAATTAGAAGAACAAATTAAATTTATGCAAGATAAATACATAAGCTTTTGTCATACATCTTATAAAATTATAAATGAAAAAGGTGAGTTTATTTCATTAAGAAAAGCAAGAAATTTTATGACTGTAAATGATTTGATTAAATCTTGTGATATAGGGCTTTCCACTGTTTTAATAGAAAAAGAAACTATTGGATCAAATAGGTTTCCAGAATTAAAAACAAAAGAAGATTTTGTTTTATGGCTACAATTACTCTCTAAAAATATAAGAATATACGGAATAGACAAAGAACTTGCGTTATGGAGAAAATCTAATAATTCATTGTCATCTTCTTTATTTCAAAAAAATCATTGATGGTTATAAAGTTTATAATGTTTATATGAAATATAATATGGTTAAATCTTTTTATTATCTATTATGTTTAAGTATTAATTTTTTAAAAAAATAAATGATGACAACTTACATTTTAATTACTCCGATACTAATTTTAATTTTAAATTTTTTATTTAATAAAAAGAACCTATTACAAAGTTTGACAGGGGATAATCACCAAAAATTTGTAGAAAAAAACAATATACCCTTAACAGGAGGAATTGTAATTATTTTATCTAGTTTATTTATTATAAATTTTGAATTTCAAATATTTTATTTTTTTTTTATTTTTATTTTTATCATTGGCTTATTATCTGATACTAAATATTTAAAATCTGCTAAAAAAAGATTTTTATTGCAGATACTAACTATATTTTTATTTGTTGTTTATTATGATCTCAGCATCTCTAACATAAGAGTTTTTTTTATAGATTTTTTTTTAGAATATAAATTATTTTCTTATATTTTTGTTTCATTTTGTTTGTTGATTGTTGTAAATGGCTCAAATTTTATAGATGGATTAAACGGTTTAATCTTGGGTTATTATTCCACAATTATAACTGTAATACTGTATTTAGGACTAGCAGAAAATTTTTATAATTTAGAAAGTTTTTTAATTAATTATTTAATAGTTTTAATTTATTTATTAATTTTTAATTTTATGAACAAGCTTTATTTAGGTGACTCTGGCTCATACTTTTTAGGTCTAGTCTCAGGGGTTTTGCTAATAATTTTATATAATAACGTTAAGAATATTTCACCTTTTTTTATTGTACTTTTGTTATGGTATCCTTGTTTTGAGAATTTATTTTCTATTTTACGAAAATATAAATTTAGCTCCTCACCACTTAAAGCTGATAATAAACATTTTCATCAGTTATTATTCAATTATTTAAAAAAAAGATTTAATTATTCAAATTTATTTGCAAATAATTTATCGAGCATATTAATAAATTTATTTAATATTATAATTTTTTTTATTGCTTCAAAAGATATATTTAATTCTAGATTACAAATTTCATTAATATTTTTTAGCATCTTAATTTATGGATACTTATATTTTAAACTTTTTAATTTTAGATTTAAAAAATAAAAAATTATTCCATTAAGATTTTTTATAAAACAACAAACCGTAATTTATCCAGAAAATTGAAGCCGTATATGTAGTAAAAAAACTACCAGAAGGAAGGAGAGGAATAATTGTAGCTATGATGAATAGCATCGAGGATAATTGAAACAAATTTTTTGATTTTATGTAAATTTTGAGAGAATTTGAAATTGACATATAAAAAAATAAACCAAAAAGGATATATCCTATCAAACCTAATTCTGACAATATTTCAAAATGCATTTGATGAGGGTGTGTTGTTTGTCTATAATCTGTATATTGATAATTAGTATTTTTATATTTTGCGTCACCACTAATTTTTCTGAAATTTTTTAAACCAATACCAGATAGTTTATTTTCAACAAAAATTTGAATAGCCGTATCATAATGTGCACCGTGCATTTTTGTTTTTAATGACTCTATTGGATTCAGCTTGGCTTGAATTAAAGGCTCAAGTAACATTTCCCAAAATCTGGTTTTATAATTATTATTTGAATAGACTATTGTAAATAAAATACTTACCGAAATAAATATAACAAATATTTTTTTTAAAAAATTTTTATTTTCAAAAAAAAACAAAAATAATGGCAAAATAAATAAAACTTTCAGAAAATTAGATCTTTCACCTATTAGCAATGCAATTATTATAAAAATAATTGAAAATAAATATAATATATAATTATTTTTAAATTTTAATAATAAATATGATAAGGTTATAAGAATAAATCCAAAATAATAATTTCCTATTTTTAATTCTTCGCCAAGAAAACTAGATAATCTTCCTTTATCAGGTGATATATTTCCAGTTAAGTTAAATCCTAAAGTTGTTTCAAAAATTAAATCTAAAGTTACAACTATAAATATTAGACTCCAAATTTTAATTATATTATATAAAAAATAATCATAATATTTTCTAAAATAGTAATTTATTCCTATAGCTAAAATTACAAATCGAATAAATCCAATTGATCTAACTATTGAACTTTCAAAATCAATTCCAATAAATGAATTTATAATTAAATAAAACCAAATTATAAATAATAAATAAATATGCTTTTCATTAAATATTTGTTTTTCCTTTTTTTTTATAACATCAATTAAAAACAAGATATCAAATAATATTATAACAAAATTTATTACAGCAGAGCCTATTAATAAAGAAACAGGCAAAAACATTAAAAGAATAAAATTTAAACTTACAATATATTCATTATTAATAAAATTTCTTTGTAGATTTAACATATATAAATTTAAAATGTTTTTTTCATTATAATATAATTAAAGTTAATTTTTTTAATAAATATGATACAAAAAAACTATTTGTTATAATATGTTGCCAAATTTAGCTATTTTTATTTTTTCATATCTGCTCATTTTATTGTCTGTTGTGGGCTTTGGCTTTTTATCTACAATAATATTTAATAAGTTTAATATTTCTAGCAATCTTGGATATTTTGGATTAATTGGTTTGCTATTCTTGGGAATCTACTCATACTTAAGCTCAGTATTTATAAAACACTCATATACACATAATTCAATTTTAATACTAATAGGATTAGTAAGTTTTTTGTATTTTTTATCAAAAAACTTTAAAAAATTTAAACCACAAATTTTTAATTTTTTATTAATTTTTTTAATTCTTTTTATTTCCTCATTAATTTTTAAAATGCATGATGATTTTCCTTATTATCATTTTCCATATTCTTATATTTTAACACAACATAATACAATTATAGGAATAGGAAATCTCAATCTTGGTTTTAGAACACCATCTTCTTTATTTTATATTAACTCAATATTTTATCTTCCATATATAAAATTTTATATGTTTATGATGCCTGCAATATTAATCCTAGGTTTTGTAAATAATATAATTTATGAAAAAATAAAAAATAATATTAAGATTAATAAGACAAATTATATTACTTACTTTAGTTTGTTAATTTTAATATTTGTAAATATTTTTTTTTATAGAATTGGAGAACATGGGAATGATAAATCTGCACAAATTTTAATTTTTTTATTAGTAATTGAAGTTTTGATATTTTTAGAAAAATCTAAATTTGATAAAAACTTATTATCAAAGGTTTATTTGCTAATTGGATTAATTGTGTCTTTGAAAGCGTTTTATGTTTTTTACTCATTGTTTGTACTTATTTTAATATTTAAAGTTTTAAAAAAGAAAAAATTAGCAGAAGGAATATTTTTTTTTATAAAAAATGTTTATTTTTTACCATTGGTAATTTTTTTTATTCTTGTGGTTGGAAGTTATTTTTTAAATACGGGTTGTTTAATTTATCCTGTTAGTTTTACTTGTTTTGAAAATTTTTCATGGGCAATTAATAAATTAGAAGTTATTGAATTAAATAATTGGTATGAACAATGGTCCAAAGCTGGAGCAGGACCAGACTATAGAGTTGAGAATCCTTTAGAATATATAAGTTATTTTAATTGGGTAGGAAACTGGATAGACAAATATTTTTTCAATAAAGTTTCTGATTTTTTATTAGGTATATTTGTATTGCTATTAATTGTAAATATTTTTTTATTTTCATCACAAAAAAAAAAAAACAATTTTCCAAAAATTAAATTATTAATATTTTTTTTATTATTGTTATTATTTGAGTGGTTTTATAATCATCCAACACTAAGATATGGTGGATACTGCATAATAGTTTCAATAATTTTTTTATTTTTTGCAATTAGGCTTGATAGATATAAATTGGACAAAAATAAACTTATAAAAAGATTTAATACTTTAATTCTAATTACAATAGTGATTTTTTTAGGAAGAAATTTAAATAGAATTATAAACGAAATTGAATTTTACTCATATAAACCAATGGAAAATGTCAACTATATGATTAGCGAAGAATATTTCGATATTCCTGAGTTGGTTAATAACAAAATCACAAATTATAATTTGTGCAATTTAAAAAATCAAAAATGTAAAAGTGAAGATAAAATAAAAATAAAAAAATATTTTACTAATTATATTTTGTATTTAGAAAAATGATAGATAAAATTATACTACTAGTAATTGGAATTTTTGACTTTTTTCATAAAAAAAAAATTATAAATTTTTTAAAAAATAATAATAATTATAAATTTAATACAATATTAGACATTGGAGGTCATAAAGGAGAATCAATTGAATTATTTTTAAAGTATTTTACAGTAGAAAAAATAATTTCATTTGAAGCAAGTCCTCTAAACTATAAAATTTTAAAAAATAATTTAAATAAATTTGAAAAAAAGTTTAAAAAAACAGAAATTTTAATTGAAAATCTAGCTGTAGGAAATGAGAAGAAATCATTAAGAATAAACCAATTAGTAGAAAGTTCATCTTCAACACTTAAGCAAATAAATACTAATTCTAGTTATTTTAAAAAAAAATATTTTTTTTTTAAAAAAAATATAGATGGAAATTTATTTAATAAAATAGATGTGCAGATGATCATATTGGAGGATTATTTAATTGAAAAAAATATTAATAATATTGACTTTTTAAAAATAGATACTGAGGGTTATGAATATGAAGCTATATTAGGACTTAGAAATAAATTAAAAAACGTTAAGCTTATTTTTTTTGAACACCACTACGACAATATGATTTTAAAAAATTATAAATTTAGAGATATACACAAAGTTTTAATAGACAATAATTTTTTACAAGTTTTAAAAGTTAAAATGCCTTTAAGAAAAAGTTTTGAATATATTTATGAAAAAAAAATCATATAAATTTTAAAAAAATGATAAGAGTGCTGATCGTTGGAAAAAAGAGTTTTATTGGTTCAAATTTATATACTTTTTTAAAAAAAAAAAATTATGTAAAAAAAATAAGTTACAACGATGTTAAAAAAAAAAATACAAACTTTTTCAAAAATTATTCACACATAATTAATTGTTCAGTTAATCCAAATTATATTAAACTTAGATACAATCCTAAATTCGATTATGATTTAAAAATTGTAAAAAAAATAAAAAATTTTAATATTAAATATATATTTTTTAGTTCAAGAAAAGTATACAGATCAAAATTTAATATTAAAGAGAATGGTTCTCTATTTCCAGTTTCTAATTATTCAAAAAATAAATTAATTACTGAAAAAAAATTAATTTCAATTATTAAAAATAAAGTTTTAATTTTCAGAGTTTCAAACGTTATAGGTTTGCCAGTGAAAAATAACAAAAAAAAAATTCACTGGACTTTTATTGATGATTTTTTTGAATTTGCAAGCAAAGGTATAATATTTGATAATAAAAAAAATTATAAAGATTTTATTTCAATTACAAAATTTTCAGAAATAGTTTATTTATCTTTAAAAAAAAATATTTTTGGAATATATAATCTTTCTATAGGAAAAAAAATTTACCTAAATAAACTAATTAAATGGCTTAACTTTTATAACCAAAAGAAATGTAAAGTATTAAAAATACGTAAAATACATCAAAATAAAGACAATTTTACATTAAATAATACTAAATTATCTAAAATAATAAGTTTTAAATATTCAATAAATGATTTAGAAAAATATTGTAAAAAAATAAGTAAAATTTATTTCAAAAAAAAAACATGAAAAAAAAAGCATTAATTTTTGGTATTACGGGGCAAGATGGATCTTATTTATCAGAATTATTGTTGAAAAAGAATTATGAAGTCCATGGAGTAAAAAGAAGATCATCTTCAATCAACACAAATAGAATAGATCATATTTATCAAGACCCATACCAAAAAAAAAGAAATTTCATTTTACATTATGGAGATGTAACAGACTCAACTTCAGTATCTCAGATAATAAAAAAAATTAAACCTAATGAAATATATAATCTAGCAGCTCAATCGCACGTAGCCGTATCTTTTGAAGTGCCTGAGTATACAGCAAATGCTGATGCACTTGGTGCGTTGAGAATTTTAGAGGCAATTAAATTTCATAACTTACAAAAAATTACAAAATTTTATCAAGCAGGAACATCAGAAATGTTTGGAAAAGTTCAAGCAATTCCTCAAAATGAAAAAACAGATTTTTATCCCTTAAGCCCTTATGGTGTTGCAAAAGTATATGCACATTGGATTACAAGAAATTATAGAGAAGCTTATAATATATTTGCTTCAAATGGTATTTTATTTAATCACGAAAGCCCAAGAAGAGGAGAAACATTTGTTACAAAAAAAATTATATCAGCAATGTGTAGAATTAAATTTGGCAAACAAAAAAAGCTTTTTTTGGGAAATTTATATGCAAAAAGAGATTGGGGACATGCAAAAGATTATTGTTTAGCAATGTGGAAAATACTTCAATATAAAAAACCTGACGATTTTATTATTGCCACAGGAAAACAATATTCAATTAAACAATTTATAAATTTAGTTGCTGAAAAATTAAAAATGCAAATAATCTGGAAAGGCAAAGGCTTAAACGAAAAAGGTTATAATAATAAAAAAGAACCAATAATAGAATGTGATAAAAATTATTTTAGACCGTTAGATGTTAATACATTATTAGGAGACTCATCAAAAGCTAAAAAGTTGCTTAAATGGAAACCAAAAATAAATATTAAAATGCTTATTGAAGAGATGATAGAATTTGAATTGAAAAATATTTCGAAATAATGATTTCAAAAAGTAATAAGATTTTTCTAGCAGGCCATAATGGCATGGTAGGATCGGCAATTTTAAAAAAATTAAAAAATCTTGGATACAAAAATATTATCTGCGTTTCAAAAAAAAAACTTAATTTATTAGATCAAAAAAAAGTAGAAAGTTTTTTAAAAAAAAAAAAACCTAAAGTAGTAATAATCGCTGCTGCTAGAGTAGGAGGAATACTTGCCAATAATAATAATAAAGCTAGCTTTCTATATGAAAATTTAACTATACAAACAAATATTATTCATGGATCCTTCCTTGCAGGTGTCAAAAATTTAATTTTTTTAGGATCAAGCTGTATATATCCAAAAAAAACAAAACAACCTATAAAAGAAAGCTTTTTTATGACCGGACCCCTAGAGAATACAAATGATGCTTATGCAATTGCTAAAATTACTGGGGTTAAAATGTGCATGGAATATAGCAAACAGTATAAATTAAATTACAAAACTCTTATGCCAGCAAACATGTTTGGTGCAAATGATAATTACGATTTGAGTAGTTCACATTTTTTTCCTGCGTTGATAAGGAAAATTCATAATGCGAAAATTAGAAAAAAAAAATTTATTACTTTATGGGGAAATGGAAAACCAAAAAGAGAACTTCTTTATGTAGAAGATTTTGCTGATGCATGTGTGTTTTTTATGCGAAAAAAAACAAAAGAGTCATTTGTCAATATAGGAAGCGGAGTAGAAAAAACTATAAAAGGCTTTGCGCAATATATTATGAAAAGATTGAATGTAAATTTAAAAATTAAATATGATTTAACTAAACCTAATGGAATGCAAAGAAAAAAACTTGATTTGTCAATATCAAAAAAATATGGCTGGAAGTCTAAAACAAGTTTAAACGAAGCATTTGAAAAAGTTTATTTGGATTATTTAAAAAATTAAAAATAAATTATTAAAAAATGAAAAATATTCTAGTCGTTACAGGAGGAGCAGGATTTGTAGGTTCTAATTTAATCAAATTATTGTTAATAAAAAGTAAATTTAATATAATTTCCTTAGACAATTATTCATCTGGATCAAAATTAAATCATATAAATAGCAAAAGGGTAAAATATATAAAATCTAATACCAAATTTATTTCAAAAATTTTAAAAAAATATGAAAAAAAAATACATACACTTTTTCATTTTGGTGAATTTGCAAGAATTTATCAAAGTTTTAAGAAGTTTGATGAATGTTTTGATTCTAATTCAATCTCATCCAAAGCGGTATTTAACTTTTGCCTTAAAAACAAAATTAAGCTGGTGTATTCAGCAACGTCTGCAAGTTTAGGTAATTTTGGAAATGATAAAAATCTATCACCATATGCTTTTACAAAAGCAAAAAATATTGAATTATTAGAAAATTTAAAAAAATGGTTTAACTTAAAATTTGAAATAATATATTTTTATAATGTTTATGGTCCAGGTCAAATCTGTAAAGGGGATATGGCAACTGTAATAGGTATTTTTGAAAATTTGTATAAAAAAAATAAACATTTAACCGTTGTTAAACCAGGAACTCAAACTAGAAGATTTACTCATATAGATGATACTGTAAAAGCAGTATATTTTGCTTGGAGGAAAAATAAAAATAGGCATTATAGTATCTCTAATAAAAAAAGTTATTCTATAATTAAAGTTGCAAGATTATTTACTAATAAAATTAAATTTTTACCTAAGAGAAATGGTGAAAGATATGCATCAGCATTAACTGATATGAATCTTTCAAATAAAGTTTACAAACTTTTTGGAAAAAAAGATTTAATTTCATATATAAATAACTTTAAAAAAAATATATCTTAAAAATTCTAATGGAAAATTTAACTTTAATTATACCTGCTAAAAATGAATCTGAATCATTACCAATTTTTTTAAATGAGTTAAAAAAATACAAATATAAAAAAATGATTGTTCTTCAGAAAGATGACATTAAGACGATTGAATCACTAAAAGGTTATGATGAAGTAGAAATTTTTGAACAAAATCAATTAGGATATGGAAATGCAATAATTGAGGGAATAAACAATGCTAAAACAGAATATTTTTGCATAATAAATGCAGATGGTTCAATGGATCCAAAATATTTACCATTAATGTTGGACGCATGTAGAGATTATGATCTTGTTTTTACTTCTAGATATCTTAGACCAGGTGGAGGAAGTGATGATGATACTTTTGTTACACTGCTAGGAAATAAGATATTTTCTTTTTTAGGAAATTTTTTGTTTAATTTAGGAATTTCAGATATTTTATTTACTTATATTTTAGGAAAGACAAATTCTGTAAAATTTCTTGAACTAAAATCTAATGATTTTAGATTATGTGTTGAGCTTCCAATTAAAGCAAAAAAATTTAATTTAAAATACAAGGATATACCTTCTTATGAAAGAGTAAGAATAGGTGGTTTTAAAAAAGTTAATGCATTAAAGGACGGATTTTTAATATTAATTAGTATAATTTTGCTTTTTTTTATAAAAAAAAAATAGAAAAAAAAGTTTACAAATTATCTTTTATCTTTTATATACCGTTTGCCTGGTGATTATTGCGAAAGGGTAATACCCGATCCCATTCCGAACTCGGAAGTCAAGCCTTTCTGCGCCGATGGTACTTTGTCTTAAGACACGGAAGAGTAGGTCATTGCCAGGCTAAAAATTATAATTATGAAAATTGCTAGTTCACTAAAATCGTTAAAGAAAAGAGATCTTAATTCTAAACTTGTTAGAAGAAGAGGTAGAGTTTACATAATTAATAAAAAAAATCCAAAATTTAAAGCAAGACAGAAATAATTATAGGGATAACTGACGCAGTTACATTTTCTATTTTTAGTTTATATTTCCTTATTATAATATTTAACAATGATAATTGGTTCTAGCCCAGAGAATAAGCAAACAGAAAAAAGAGTAGCTATTACACCAGATATTGTAAAAAAATATAAAAGTTTGGGTTTTGAAATACATTTAATAAAAAATTACGCAGTTCATTTGGGATTCAATGATTCTTCTTTTAATGAAGTGGGGGCAAAAATTGTTAATGATGAAAATGAATTAATTAAAAACTCAGATATTCTAGTGCAGCTTGACATGTTAAGCGAAAATCAAATGTCATTAATGAAAGAAAACCAAACTTTAATAGGCCCATTTAATAAACATCTTAATAGTGATAAAATAAAAAAACTATTGTCAAAAAGTATAAATATATTTTCACTAGAGTTACTTCCAAGGATTACCAGAGCTCAGTCAATGGATATACTTTCATCGCAAGCGAATTTAGCTGGGTACAAAGCTGTAATTGAATCATTCTCATATTTTGAAAAAGCAATTCCTATGATGATGACTGCTGCAGGTACGGTACCTGCTGCAAAAGTTTTAGTTGTTGGTGCTGGCGTGGCTGGACTGCAAGCTATAGCTACTGCTAAAAGAATGGGAGCGATTGTTTTCGCTACTGATGTTAGGATGGCCTCTAAAGAGCAAGTAGAAAGTTTAGGAGGAAAATTTTTAACTGTTGAAGGATCAGAAAATCTTGAAACAGAAGGTGGCTATGCCAAAGAAGCTTCAGAAGATTTTAAAAAACGACAAGAAGAACTTTTATCTGAAACAATAAAAAAAATTGATATTGTTATTTGCACTGCATTAATACCAGGTAAAAAGGCGCCAATAATTATTAAAGATAATATGATAAAAAATATGCAACCTGGTTCAATAATATATGATTTAGCCGCGTCACAAGGTGGTAATACAGTATTTACTGAAGCCGATAAAATAGTTGAAAAAAATGGTGTTAAAATTATGGGAGAAAAAAATATTTTGAATAAATTAGCTATTTCTGCATCAAATCTATACTCAAAAAATATGTTTAATTTTGTTTCAAATCTTTACGATAAAGAGAATAAAAAATTAAATATTAATTTGGAAGATGAAATAATAAAAAATACATTGGTAAAATAAATTATGGAAATAGACCCTTTTATATTTAGATTAAGTATTTTTATTTTGTCTATATTTGTTGGATACTATGTAGTCTGGAGCGTAACTCCTTCACTACACACTCCATTAATGTCAGTAACTAATGCTATTTCATCGGTAATTATAGTAGGTGCAATAATCGCTTCATTAGCAGGTGACTCTAAGGATATTTTTAATACAGCAAATATATTTGGGTATTTAGCAATTATTTTAGCAGCAGTAAATATTTTTGGAGGATTTCTAGTAACTCAAAGAATGTTAGCTATGTACAAAAAGAAAAAGAAAGATAAATAGTAATGTCAGCAAATTTATTAGCAATTTTTTACTTAATTTCTGGAATATTGTTTATTTTAGCGCTTAGAGGTCTTTCATCACCCGAAACATCGAGACAAGGAAATTTATTTGGAGTCATTGGCATGGTAATTGCTATAGGAGTTACTATTTTATCAATAGGAAATTTTTCAACTGGACTCTTATATCTTTTAATTTTTTTATTAATTGGTGGATCTTTAGGAGCTTTTATTGCATTTAAAATACCAATGACAGCTATGCCAGAACTCGTTGCTGGATTTCATAGTTTAGTTGGTTTAGCTGCAGTACTTGTTGCAATATCAGCTTTCTTAAACCCTGAAGTTTTCAATTTAGGTGTGCTAGGAAATATTAAAATAGCGAGTTTAATAGAAATGTCCTTAGGCGCATCAATCGGAGCGATAACATTCACTGGATCAATAATCGCTTTTTTAAAGCTTCGAGGGATAATGTCGGGAAACCCAATAATTTTTATTGCGCAACATTATGTTAATTTATTTTTAGGTTTATCTGTTGCAGCATTAATTTTTTATCTTTGCAAAACGCAATTGGATAGCCTCTTTTGGTTAATAATTGCATTGTCTTTTTTGTTAGGAATTTTATTAATTATACCAATTGGAGGCGCAGACATGCCTGTTGTAATATCAATGTTAAATTCATATTCAGGTTGGGCAGCCGCGGGAATAGGATTTACACTTGAAAACACTGCTTTAATAATTACCGGAGCATTAGTTGGATCTTCAGGAGCAATTTTATCTTACATAATGTGTAAAGGCATGAACCGTTCTTTTTTTAGTGTAATCTTAGGTGGTTTTGGTGGAACAGACCAAAAATCTTCAGTAAAAAGTAAGGAGCAAAAACCTGTAAAAAGTGGAAATGCAGATGATGCAGCATTTTTAATGAAAAATGCTTCTTCAGTAATTATTGTTCCAGGATATGGGATGGCGGTCGCTCAAGCGCAACATGCTCTGAAAGAAATGGTAGATACTTTAAAAAAAAATGACATTAAAGTATCTTACGCAATTCATCCTGTAGCAGGAAGAATGCCTGGTCATATGAATGTTTTATTAGCAGAGGCAAATGTTCCTTACGATGAGGTTTTTGAATTAGAGGAAATTAATAATGATTTTGCTAAAGCGGATGTAGCTTTTGTGATTGGAGCAAATGATGTTACAAATCCAGTTGCAAAGACTGATCCTCAAAGCCCAATATATGGTATGCCAATTTTAGATGTTGAAAAATGTAAATCTGTTTTGTTTGTGAAAAGAAGCTTGTCCCCTGGCTATGCCGGTATTGATAATGATCTTTTTTATAAAGAAAATACTTTAATGCTTTTTTCAGATGCGAAAAAAATGACAGAAGACATTTCAAAAGCTCTAAACTAAATTAATAAATTATAAACTTTTTACCAAAACTTATTGAAAGAAAAAACAGATAAAATAATAGATTTTTTTTAGAAATAATTTCTAAGTTAAAATTTGATTTTGTTCTAATCAAAAACAATAAAATAAAATATATTATTGGATCATAATACTTATAATATATAGTTGATTGAATATTATATAAAATTAATATTAGAAATAAGAAAGAATTATCATAATTTAAGAGATTAAAATTTTTAAAAATAAAAAGAGAAATTGAAAAAATTATAAATAATAATATCGGACTACCAAATAGAACATTAGATAAATGGTAGAATAATCCACCTCCCAGACCCTCTCTAAAATTAAAAAAATAAATATTAATTAAAATAAATATAAATATATATCCAATATTTTTAATTAATTTTTTTTTATCTATTTTTTTTATTTCAATGAAAGGAATAAAAAAGAAAAAAATTATACTTGAAATAATTATTATTTTATTTGAAATATTTAATGTATCGTAAATAGTATAATCAGTAATTACATTATCTATCTCATGCTTAAAAAGATAAAAATCTTTTATTACTAAAAAATATAATGCTGGTAATGATAAAGCTATATTAAATAAAATAATTATAAAACTTTCTTTAGAAAACTTAAAATATTGCAAAAAATAAAATAAAAAAAATATAGCAAAAATACCAAAATTAGGAGTGAAGTAAGCACTTATTGCTAAAAATAATACATTTAATAAAGAGTATTTAATTTTTTTTCTCTTCGATTCTGATTTTTGAAATTTTAAAAAATAGAATATTGATACTAAAAAAAAACAAATAGCCCAGGTAAGGGGGTATGGCCAAGCTGATAAAGATCTAATTGTGGGTGAAATAAATATTATAGCTGTTAAAAATGCTTTAGATTGAATATTTAAATTTTCAAATTTGATATCTAATGATTTTATAAAAAAAATTACTAGAGGTAATATTATTATTAAATTAAAATATTTTAAGTATAAAATATCTACTCCAAATTTAATAAAATAAGATGAGTAGATAAAAAAAATCGGTGAATTTCTTACCTGATAATTTTCTCCAAACTCATTTATCGCTTTGCTAAAGTTTTCTGAAAAAGAAAATATATATTTTTCATGAAACAAATAATCATTTTTTGCCCCACCTAACGCATCTTCACCAAAGTGCGCACCTAAAAATAAGCTTAGGAAGCCTAATAAAATAACAACTATTAATAAAATATTTTTATTATCTTTTGATATATTCATTATAATTATATTATAACTTTATTTATCTTAGTTAACATAATTATGAAAACAAAAATTTTTTGCGATATTGCAGATATAAAAACAATTAAAAAATTTGATAAAAAAAAAATAGTTAAAGGTTTTACTACAAATCCAAGCTTAATGCGTAAAGCTGGAGCTAAAGATTATAAATTTTATTCTAAAAAAATTTTGAAAATTTGTAAAAAAAAGCCAGTATCTTTAGAGGTATTTGCAGATCAATATAATGAAATGAAAATGCAAGCATTACAAATTAACTCATGGGGAAAAAATGTTTATGTGAAAATTCCAGTAGTAAATTCTAAAGGTGTTTTTACAGGTAAAATTATAAGAGAGCTAAATAGAAAAAAAAATTAAAATGAATATAACAGCTGTTTATACGTCTAAACAAACACAAAAAATTTTAAAATTAATTGACAAAAAAACTAAACTTATAATATCTATATTTGCTGGCAGAGCAGCAGATGTTGGGAAAGATCCTATTCCAGAATTTAAAAAAAGTATATCAATGGCTAAAAAATATAAAAATGTAGAGATACTTTGGGCGAGTGTTAGAGAGCCATATAATTATTTGCAAGCGAAACAACTTGGTTGTCACATAATTACTGTTCCACCTTTTATAATAGAAAAAATTGAAAAGTTTGGAAAAAGATTTGATCAATTAACTGTTGAAACTGTAAAGACATTTCTAATCGACAGCAAGAAATCTAAGTTTAAAATTTAATTAAATTGGTTGCGGGGGACGGATTTGAACCGCCGACCTCAAGGTTATGAGCCTTGCGAGCTACCAGGCTGCTCCACCCCGCGATAATTAATATCTATTTTTAATTTTATTTAGTTTTTTTACTCTCTTTATATTCTCTTGAAGGATTCTTTTTTTCTTTTCAGATGGTTTTTCGTATGTATTTTTTAATTTTATAATTTTAAAAAAACCATCCCTCTGAAGTTTTCTTTTTAAAACTCTTAGAGCTTGCTCAACATTATTGTCTTTTACTTCTATTTTAATAACTACCTCCAAAAAAACGATGTCATAACACTTAAAATTTTAGTTGTCCACATACTTTCCATGTTTGTATTACTTAGCATTAGAAGATTCTTTTTCTTTTTTCTTTTTTTCTCTTTTTATTCTTCTCTCAGCTTTTTCAATTGCTTCTTGCAGCTCTTTTTGAGAAACTATACCTATTGCAACCGGGTCTTTTGCATTAAGATTATTGTAGTTCCAATAATTTTTATTTCTAATTGCTAAAACAGAGTTTTTTGTAATACCTGCCAATTTTGCAATTTGGGAATCTTTTAAATTTGAGTGTTGTTTAATTAACCACAAAGCCGAGTCAGGTTTATCTTGTCTTTTAGATAAAGGAACATATTTTTTAGTTTTATTTAAATTATCAACAATTTCTATGTTGTAATTTTTTAAATTTAAAGGTCTTGAGTTATCTTTTGAAGATAGTTCTATCTCTTCCTTAGTTAATTGTCCTGCAATTATTGGATTATATCCTACAATTCCTTTTGCCACTTCACCATCGGCTATGCCTTGTATTTCTACTTCATGCAATTTAGTAAAGTCAGCAATTTGTTTAAATGTCAGCGTAGTATTTTCAACAAGCCAAACAGCTGTTGCCATGGGCATTAGAGGAGTATTATTCATTAATTTTTTTTCTCAGACCTAAAATTTTTGAATTTTTTATTAAACTTACTAACTCTTCCTTTATCAAGGATTTTTTGTTTTCCACCCGTCCATGCCGAATGAGAGATTGGATCAATATCTAGCTTTAATATCTCTCCTTCTGATCCCCAAGTTGATTTAGTTTCAAATTGAGAACCATCAGTCATTTCAACTTTTATTTTATGATATTTAGGGTGTATTTTTTTTTTCATAGCAGGCTTTATAACAAATGAATTTTTAAAAACAATTAAAAGTTATTAAGGTTTTCTATCATTTTATCGTATACCGAGTTACTTCCTGCTAATATCTTAATTACTTCGTTTGAGGAATAATTTATATCATTTATTTTTCCACCTGCCTCATTTACAATAATTATTCCTGCAGCAATATCCCAAATATTTAAATTTTTTTGAAAATATCCATCATAACGACCCGCACCAACATAAGCCATGTCTAGAGCTGCACTTCCAGTTTTTCTTACATTAAGACTATTTAAAATCTCATTCTTGCCACCAGTTGCAAATAAGCATTCATCAAGATTTTTTTTTTTTGAAACCCTAATTCTTTGATTATTAAAATATGCTCCATTATTTTTTTCACCATAAAACATCTCATTTTTTATTGGGTCAAAAACTAAACCACTAACAATTTCTTTATTTGATTTTAATGCAATTGATATAGCAAAATGTGGGATACCATGTAAAAAATTTGAAGTTCCATCTATTGGATCTATTATCCAATAGTTATCTTTATCAGAATTTTTTACTTCTCCAATTTCTTCACTAATTATTGAAAATTTATTTCTTGATTTGGTTAACTCTTCAATAAGAATTTTTTCAACTTTTTTATCAGAATTTGTAACAAAATCCGAAGGACCTTTTGAAGATACTTGTAATTTTTCTAATTCTCCAAAATCTCTTATTAATATTTTCGAAGCTTTTTCAGCAGCTTTAATCATAATATTTAAATTTGGAGATATTGAGTTCATTTATTTTAAATTTTTTTTACATATTCAATAGATCTAGTGTCAACAATTATCTCATCACCACTTTCAATAAATGGAGGTACTTGAATTTTTGCTCCATTATCTAATATTGCAGGTTTATATGATGACGAAACTGTCTGTCCTTTTAAAGCCGCGTCTGTACTCTCTATTTTGCAATTAATTTGATTTGGTAATTCTACAGATATAGGATTTTCTTCATAAAAGCTGATTTTTACTTCCAATTCATCTTTTAAAAATTTACCTTTTTCACCAATAATTTCTTTTTTTATATTAATTTGTTCAAAGGATTTTTTATTTATAAAATAATATTCTGATTCATCTTCGTATAAAAAATTAAAATTAAATTCTTCTAGAACAGCTTTTTCAACTGTATCACTTGATCTAAACCTTTCATTTAGTTTAGTTCCCTTATTTACACTTTTCATTTCAACTTGATTGAATGCTCCACCTTTTCCAGGTTTTACATGTTGTGTTTTCAAAACTTCCCACAAATCATCTTTATGCTCTAAAAGCATTCCAGGTTTAATTTCATTTCCAGATATTTTCATACTAGTTTAATTATAGCTTTTTTTGGATTTAGTTTTTTATTATTCCAAATGTAGCTTGAGATAGCTAAAAAGTTAGCTTTATTCAACAAAAGTTTTTTATAGTTTTTTGAATTAATACCGCCAACAGCAACTATTGGAGATTTTGTTATCTTTCTGGCTTTTTTTAATAAATTAATTGATGCTCTATATTTAGCCCTCTTAGTTTTTGATTTATTGAAAGCTCCAAAAGCTAAGTAATCAGCTTTATTTTTTATAGCAACTTTTGCTAGTTTAATTGAGTTGTGGCAGGTAATTCCTATTATTTTATTTCCAATTAATCTTCTTGCTTCAAGGATGTTCATATCTTTTTGACCCAAATGACAACCATCAGCATTTAATTTTTTTGTGAGATAAACGTCATCATTTATTAAAAATTTAACATTAAACTTTTTACATATCTTTTTTATTTTTCTTCCAATTATTAATTTTTTTTTGAAGTTTTCTTTTTTAAGTCTTAGCTGAAAAAAACTCACTTTTTTTTGATTTAGAACGTTAGCTAAATGACGATAAAAAAGTTTGTTTATTTTGAGTGGTGAAATGAGATAGATGAATTTTTTTTTATTAAATCTCAAGATCTTTAGACCATTTTCCTTGAGCAGCCAAAGTATTCATTTTTGCTCGGTGGTTAAAAACTTTTTGAGTACCCTCAATATTTTGTATATCTTTCGCCCAAAATTTTAAGGCACTTTGTTGAAGCGCTCGCCCATAGGAATAGCTCATTATAAAATTAGTATTATTATACTTATTAATTAGATTTAAATTTTCAGTTGCTTCTATTTCTGATTGACCTCCTGATAAAAAAGCAATACCAGGCACTTCTGAGGGCACTGAATTTTTTAAACATTCCAAAGTTAACTTTGCCACCTCTTCATTTGAAATTTTATCTTTAGCTTTATTTCCAGCTAGAATCATATTAGGTTTTAGTATAATTCCACTCAAATCAACGTTATGTAAAATTAATTCCTCAAAGCATTTTTTGATCACATCTGAAGTTTTTTGATAACATTCTTTTGCTGAATGTTCACCATCCATTAAGACTTCTGGTTCAACTATTGGAACCATATTGCATTCTTGAACCAATGCAGAATATCTCGCTAAAGCATGAGCGTTAGCTTGAATTGAAAGTTTGCTTGGGTATTTCTTTGATATACTGTAAACACCTCTCCATTTTGTAAATTTTGCACCAAGATTGTAATATTCTTTTAATCTATCTCTTAATCCATCTAACCCCTCTGTAATTTTTTCATCTGGTGATCCTGCTAAAACTTTAGCACCAGTATCAACTTTTATACCTGGGGCTGCACCCATCTTTGAAATTAATTCAGGGATCTTATTTTTTTTTGAGGACATTTGTTTTATTGTTTCATCATATAAAATTACACCTCCAATACATTCTGTCATGCTTGGTGCACTAAATAGAGATTCTCTAAACAATAATCTATTTTCTGGTGTTGATGGAACATTTACAGCCTCTAATCTTTTTGTCATTGTTCCTGTGCTTTCATCAGCAGCTAAAATTCCTTTACCTTTTTCTAAAATTTTAAGTGCTATGTTATTTAATTCTGACATATTAATTTAGAGCTTTTATACCAGGAAGTTCTTTTCCTTCAAGATATTCTAAAAATGCACCACCAGCAGTTGAAACAAAATTAAAATTTTCGATTGCATTAATTTTGTTTACTAAAGCTATTGTATCTCCACCTCCAACAACAGAGTAAATTGATCTTTCTTTATTTTTTTTTATGATTGCTTTTGCAATTTCGTAACTACCATTTGCAAAATTTGGATTCTCAAAATATCCTGCTGGACCATTCCATAGAATTGTTTCACTAATTTCAATAATATTTTTAATTTTATTTACTGTCTTTGGTCCAATATCTAATATTAGATCGTCATTTTTTATATTATTTAGTTCTTTGACTTCGGCTGCACCATCTAAATTTTTTCCTATATACCTATCAAAATAACCACCCCCATAACCAATTCTAAATAGTTTTTTATCAAATGCTACCAATGGAACCAAAATAATATCTGGAATTACTTTTTTATTCTTACCGGGCTCTGGTATCCCGAATTTATTTAATTTTAATGAATCTTGATATGACCATAAATAATAATCCATTTCGTTATTTTTTTTTATTACTGGTAAGCTGATGTGATTACCTTTAAGTTCTAGATCTTTTAAAAAATTTAAAATATTAACCTCAAAATTTACAGGATAATAACCTCCTATTATTTTTAAATTATTTTTTTTTATTTTTT
>CACKXX010000009.1 GCA_902604265.1 uncultured Pelagibacteraceae bacterium
TTTTTAACAAGGTTAAATACAGAATATTTTTGCATAAATAAATTTTATAATAATTAGTATAAATAGTTCTTTATTTTTTATATATATATTTTTTAGAACTTTAAAAAATCCCTAAAAAGATATATTAATCCAGCTTCAAAGAAATTTAAATACTAGAGGAGTAGTAAAATGGGTAAAGTCAAATCTGACATAGAAATAGCAAGAGCTGCTAAAATGAAACCCATCCAAGAAATTCTTGATGGAATAAATGTTCCTGACAAATCAGAAGTTTATAGCCCAATTGGAAGATATATTGCAAAAATTAAACCTGAATATTTAGAAACTTTAAAAAATAAAAAAGACGGAAAATTAATTTTAGTCACAGCGATTACACCTACACCGGCTGGAGAAGGAAAAACAACAACTTCTGTTGGTTTGTGTGATGGTTTAAATAAAATAGGAAAAAAATCTATTGTTTGTCTTAGAGAGCCAAGTTTAGGACCATCTTTTGGAATGAAAGGTGGTGCTGCTGGAGGGGGATACGCTCAGGTTGTTCCAATGGAACAAATTAATTTACATTTTACTGGGGATTTTCACGCAATAACTTCAGCTCACAATCTTCTGGCTGCTTTAATTGATAACCATATTTACTGGGGAAATAAATTAAACATTGATGTTAGAAGAGTGGTTTGGAAAAGAGTAATGGATATGAATGATCGATCCCTAAGATCAATAAATATAAATCTTGGAGGAGTTGCAAATGGTTATCCTAGAGAAGATGGTTTCGATATTACTGTAGCTTCAGAAATCATGGCTATTTTCTGTTTATCGAATGATTTAAAAGATTTAGAAAATAGAATTGGAAATATTACTATTGCTTATACCAGAGATAAAAAGCCTATTTATGCAAAAGACTTAAATGCACAAGGGCCAATGACTGTTTTGTTAAAAGATGCCATTAGACCCAACATCACTCAAACATTAGAAAATAATCCAGCTATCATACACGGTGGTCCATTTGCAAATATTGCACATGGTTGCAATTCGGTTATTGCCACAAAAACAGGATTAAAATTATCTGATTATGTAGTTACAGAAGCAGGATTTGGAGCTGATTTAGGTGCAGAAAAATTCTTAGATATAAAGTGTAGAAAATCTGGTTTAAAACCTGATTGTGTTGTAATTGTCGCAACAATTAGAGCTTTAAAAATGCACGGTGGAGTAAAAAAAGAAGATCTTAAAAAAGAAAATGTAGATGCTCTTAAAAAAGGTTTAGTAAATTTAGAAAGACATATAAATAATATAAAAAAATTTAATTTGCCTGTAGCAGTAGCAGTAAATCATTTTATTACTGATACAGATAATGAAGTAAATGCATTAATTGATTTCTGTAATAATCTTAAAGTAAAAGCATCTTTATGTACTCATTGGTCTAATGGTGGTAAAGGGATTAAAGAGCTTGCAAAAAACGTTGCTGAAATATGTGATAAAAATGAAAATAAATTTAAATTTTTATATGAAAATAAAACTTCACTATTTAAAAAAATAGAAACAATTGCTAAAGAAATTTATCATGCCAGTGAAGTAGTGGCTGATACAAAAATTAGAGATCAGCTCAAAGATTTTGAAGCTAAAGGTTATGTCAATCTTCCTATTTGTGTAGCCAAAACTCAATATAGTTTTTCAACGGATCCAAGTTTAAAAGGTGCTCCCTCAGGTCATGTTCTTCCGGTAAGAGAAGTTAGGCTTTCCTCGGGAGCTGAATTTGTTGTGGTAATTTGTGGTGCTATCATGACTATGCCTGGACTACCAAAGATTCCAGCTGCTGATTCAATAAAACTAAATAACAAAAGCGAAATTGAGGGCTTGTTTTAGTTAAGCTGCTACTAAGTGATTAAGCCAATTCTTTAATTCTAGCATTCTAGAATTTTTTTCAGATTTCTTAATTTCTTTCTCAATAAACTCAATATGTTTTTTAATTTCTAATTCATTTTTAAAACATTTTCTATCATTTATTAAACGATCTTTTCTAAAATTAATAAGAGAAATCATTTTGTGATAAGTTATTTCTGGATGATATTGCAATCCCCATACATCACTAACTCCTGATTTAAAATTAATGCTTTGAATTTTGTTGATTTTGTTTGATGCTAAATGAATAGTTTTTTCAGGAAGTGTAACAACTTCATCAAAATTGAAAGCTGGAGAGTTAAATTTTTTTTTTTTTGATTTATATAAAGGATGAGACTCTCCATTTTCATTAATTTCAATGTCTTGTGCAATTCCAATATGAGCACCATTAGTAGATTTTTTTACAGTTCCTCCAGCAGCTGTTACTGCAACTTGCATTCCCCAACATATTGCTAATATTTTTTTTATATTTTTAAAACACTCTTTCATAAATGAAATTTGCCTACGAATTTCTATACAATCGTTATAAATGTTTAAGCTGCTTCCTCCCCATATTAGCCCATCATATTTTTTAATATTTGGCAATATTTTATTAAAACTTTTCTCCGAACATGGGTTAAAAACATCAATATTTAAATTTTTTGAATAGTATTCAAGACTATCTTTTAAACTTTCTGCATGAGTTTGGATTCCATTTTTTTGAAAATTTTCATTTTCTTTTTGCAGATTTCCTTCAACAACTAATAAATTTAAATTTCTCATTAAAATAATTTTCCAGAAATACTATGTTCGTATAATATTTTCATATCGTCAATTGTCAATTTCTTTGGATTTGTTGCAGTTGAAGGGTCTTCAAAAGCCATTTTTGATAGTTTTTCTATATTTATATTTTTTACTTCAATTACATCGGAAAGCTTGTGTGGAATATTTAGTTCTTTCCTTAAATTTAAAATCCAATTTAAAAAAATATCAAAATTTTTATCCAAATTAAGATAATCACAAATAGAGACAATTCTATCTTTAATTAAGTTTCTATTAAAAGTTAAAACATAAGGCATAAATATTGCATTTGATAAACCATGGTGAACATTAAACTGAGCATTTACAGGGTGACTTAATGAATGAATTGCTCCGAGTCCTTTTTGAAAAGCTGTTGATCCCATGCTAGCAGCTGCTAACAAATCTGCTCTAGCATTTAAGTCTTTTCCATTTTTTACAGCAGTTAGAAGAGATTTTTTTATTAATCTCATTCCTTCAATCGCTATACCATCAGCCATAGGATGAAACCCGGGCGCACAAAAAGCTTCTAAATTATGAGCAAGAGCGTCCATACCAGTTGCTGCGGTAAGTCTTGGTGAAAGATCAACAGTTAATACTGGATCTAAAATAACAATTGAAGGTAAAAATTTCGGATGAAAAATTATTTTTTTTACTCCATTTACTTTATTAATTATTGCAGATGCTCGTCCTGTTTCGGATCCAGTTCCTGCTGTTGTAGGAATTGCAATTATCGGAGCAATTTTATTTTCATCTGCTCTTTTCCAGTAATCTCCTATATCCTCAAAATCCCATATTGGTCTAGACTGTCCCGACATAAATGCAACTGCTTTCCCTACATCAATCCCACTCCCTCCTCCAAAAGCTATAACTCCATCACAATTATTTTTTTTAAACTCAACAACTCCTTCTTCTACATTTTCTCCAATAGGGTTTCCTGAAAAATTTGAAAATATAGCAAAAGTACTAAATTTTTTTTTAATATCTAAAATAATTTTCTTAGTCATATCAAGATTTATAAGGTCTTTATCGGTTACAAATAGTGGATTTAAAATTTTCAAATTTTTACATGCTTCTGGCAAATCCTTAATTCTGTTTTCTCCAACCCATACAGAAGTAGGGTAATTCCAATTAATTTTCATAATAAAATATTATTGCAATTTTGACTTTTTTGTTAGTAAAATAGATTTATAAATTTGTATTTAGATGAGAAAAATTGAATGACAAAAGTAGCTATTATTGGAACAGGACCATGTGGACTTTCAATGTTAAGAGCTTTCGAACAGGCTGAAAAAAAAGGAGCGAAAATACCTGAAATAGTTTGTTTTGAAAAACAGGAAGATTGGGGTGGATTATGGAATTACAGTTGGAGGACTGGATCTGATCAATATGGTGACCCTGTTCCCAACAGTATGTATAGATATCTTTGGTCGAATGGTCCTAAAGAGTGTTTAGAGTTTGCCGACTATTCATTTGATGAACATTTTGGGAAACCAATTCCATCTTTTCCACCAAGAGAAGTTTTATATGACTATATAACTGGAAGAGCGAAAAAAGGTAATTTAAAAAAAAAGGTGAGATTTAATACCAGTGTTACCAGTGTAGTTTTCAAAGGAAACAATTTTAATATTACTTATCATGATAAAAAAAATGATAAATTTTCGAAAGATATTTTTGATTATGTGGTTGTATCTACGGGACATTTTTCTGTTCCCTTTATTCCAGAGTATCCTGGAATGAAATCTTTTCCAGGCAGAATAATGCATTCACATGATTTTAGAGATGCAGAAGAATTTAGAGGAAAAAATGTTATTGTTTTAGGAAGCAGTTATTCAGCTGAAGATGTTGCTCTTCAATGTCACAAGTATGGAGCTAAAAGTGTAACCATAGGTTACAGAAATAACCCAATGGGATTTAAATGGCCTAATGGAGTAAAAGAGGTACATTATTTAGATAGATTAGAAGGAAATAAAGCAATCTTTAAAGATGGTCACAAACAAGAAGCTGATGCTGTAATTCTTTGTTCTGGTTACCTTCACCACTTTCCTTTTTTAACTGAAGATCTTAAACTTAAAACTAGAAACAGATTATATCCTCCAAAACTATATAAAGGTGTTGTGTGGCAAGATAATCACAAATTACTTTACTTAGGCATGCAAGATCAATTTCATACTTTTAATATGTTTGACTGTCAGGCTTGGTATGCAAGAGATGTAATAATGGGAAAAATTAAAATTCCAAATGGTTCAGAAATAGAAAAAGATATAAACAAGTGGGTTGCAATGGAAGAAAAATTGGAAAACCCAGATCAAATGATAGATTTTCAAACAGAATATACTAAAGAATTGCATGGGTTATCAGATTATCCAAAAATCGATTTTGAATTAATTAGAAAACATTTTAAAGAATGGGAACACCATAAAGTAGAAGATATTATGACTTATAGAAATAAATCTTTTTCTTCGCCTGTTACAGGGTCTATTGCCCCAGTTCATCATACGCCATGGGCAACAGCAATGGATGACTCTTCAAAAGTTTTTTTAGATCAATCAAAAAAATAAATTATTTTTTTTCATTAACAACATAAAATAATTTTCGTGGAAAACTTCCCTCTTCAAATTTTTCTAAAGAAATATTATTAAATCCATTTAATAAAGAATGAACTTTTTCTTCTGAGAAATAATGAACAATAAAACCATCGTTTTCATAAAGATCTTCACTTATATGGATTCCATTTTGAAAATCCCCATCATTTGTATTACGTACTGTATAAATGTTAATACCTCCTGGTTTTAATATTCTTTGAATTTCATTATTTAATTTTTCTAATTCGTTTGAAGTTAAAGCCATACAATAAAGCATATGAGAGTAGCAAGCCTCTATTGAATTATCTTCAAATGGTAGTTTTTGTCTTACATCAAAATGTTTTGTTGATACGTAATTTGATAAATTTCCTTTTTTAGTTTTTTGCTTAATCACTTTAATGCCTGAGAAACTATAATCTAAAGCAATGATATGAATTGAATTTTTTGCAAAGAATATAGTATCTCTTCCTAATCCTGCTCCAATCTCGACTATATTTTGAATTTTTTTTTCTTGAAATAGTTTTAAAGCTTTCTTTGCTGATAAGCTTGGATTTAAACCAAACATCTCAGGCTTATTTGAGAAATTTACTTCCCAATGCTGAGATTGTTGGTCTAATTTTTTTTGATCCAAATCTATTTTACTGGGTCTGGAACCTTACGCAAATAAGGTTTTATAGTTTCCCAGCCATCTGGATATATTTTTTTTGCTTCCTCGTTAGTTACTTTTGGAACAATAATAACTTTTTCACCTGGTTTCCAATCAGCTGGTGTAGCAATTTTATGCTTAGCAGTTCGCTGCATAGAGTCAATTGTTCTTAGTATTTCATTAAAGTTACGTCCAGTTGTCATTGGATAAGTTAAAAATAATCCAATTCTTTTATCTGGTCTAATAACATAAACAGTTCTTACTGTTTCGTTATCAACAGCGGTACGTCCCATAGATGTTGTTCCAGCATCTCCTTCGAGCATGTTGTAAAGTTTTGCAACTTCTAATTTTTCATCTGCTACAATAGGATAATTTGGTTTTAATCCACAAACATCCTTAATGTCATCTAACCATTTAACGTGGTCTGAAACTGGGTCTACACTTAAACCCATAACTTTAACATTTCTTTTTTCAAACTCTGGTTTCATTTTGGCTAAAGCACCAAGTTCAGTAGTACAAACTGGTGTAAAATCTTTTGGATGCGAAAATAAAACACCCCAGCTATCCCCTAGCCACTCATGAAATGATAATTTTCCTTCAGAAGTTTCAGCTGTAAAGTCTGGAGCTAAACTATTAATTTTTAATGTCATTTAATTCTCCTTCGAATTTATTTTAGATAATTATAATCAAGATTGATTTGCTATGCAATTTTTTATAGTGTTTAATATTATCAATGATATTTGAGCAATTATTCGATACGAAATCTTCAACCTACACTTACATTATATCAAGTGGCAAAGGTCGAGAGGCTTTAATAATTGATCCAGTAATTGAGCATACCGATGAATATATAAAGTTATTAAAAAATTTAGAATTAAAATTGGTTAAAGTAATAGACACACATATTCACGCTGATCATATAACAGGTTTAAATGAACTAAACAAAAGAACTAAATGCACAAGAATTATGGGAGAAAAATCAAAATCAGAAGTAATTGATTTAAAAATAAAAGATAACGAAAAAATAAATATAGAAAACATTGAACTTAAAGCAATTTACACACCAGGTCACACTGATTGCTCTTATAGCTATTTAATGAATGATAGGGTTTTTACTGGTGATACTCTTTTAATAAACGGAACAGGAAGAACAGATTTTCAAAATGGTAGTTCAGAAGATGCTTATGACTCTTTATTTAATAAATTGTTAAAATTACCAAAAGAAACATTGGTATATCCAGCTCATGATTATAATGGAAAAAAATATTCAACTATTGAAAATGAAAAAAATAATAATCCAAGGCTTCAAGTAAATTCAAAAGAAGAATACGCAGAAATTATGAACAATCTAAATCTATCAAATCCCAAAATGATGGATATAGCTGTACCAGCAAATGTTAAAGGACTTACTTTAGATAGGTTGTAATTGGTGACAAATTTGACCTTGTATTTTAAATATCAGTTACTAATATACCAGTCTTATGGCTTGCAATAATTCAAAATGTAACTGTACAAACTGTACAAATGATAGATGTGCTTGTGACGGAAGTAAAACATGCTCATGCAAACCTGAGTCAGGTAGTTGTTGTTGTAGCAACTAATTGATTGTTTAAATAATCGAAATAATTTAAATATCATGAATAATTTTTTAGATTCTATAATCAATAGAGATCCTGCTGCAAAATCGAAGATAAGTGTAATATTAACTTATCCGGGTGTTAAAGCTATTTTTTTTCATCGAATAGCAAATTTTTTCTCTGTTGCTAAGTTAGATTTAATTGCAAGGATTATTTCTCAATTTTCAAGATTTTTAACTGGAATAGAAATTCATCCCAAAGCAAAAATAGGAAAAAATTTATTTATTGATCATGGTATGGGTGTTGTCATAGGAGAAACATCTGAGATTGGTGATAATGTAACTATATATCATATGGTTACTTTAGGAGGAATTTCTCCAAGTATTAATTCAAATGATCAAAGAAATTCTAAAAGACATCCGACTTTAATGGACAATGTTGTTGTTGGTTCTGGAGCACAAGTTTTAGGACCTATTGTAGTTGGTAAAAATGCAAAAATAGGAGCTAATGCAGTGGTAACAAAAGATGTTCCTGAAAAAGCGGTGATGGTTGGTATACCTGCAAAAAATGTTGGTACTGCTTCAGAAGAATTTAAACCTTACGGTATTGCCAATGGAGATGATAAATGAAAAATTTTCAAAATAGCTTCATCGAAGGAATAGGAAATACCCCATTAATAAAACTTAAAGCTGCATCAGAGATAACTGGCTGTAATATCTTTGGTAAAGCAGAATATTTGAACCCAGGTGGATCTGTTAAAGATAGAGCAGCATTAGCATTAATAAAAGATGCACAAGAAAAAAAATTAATTTCAAAAGGTGGAACGATTGTTGAGGGTACCGCAGGTAATACTGGAATTGGTCTTTGTCTTATAGGAAATTCAATTGGTTATAAAACTATAATAGTTATGAACGATAACCAAACGCAAGAAAAAAAAGATATGTTAAAAAATATTGGTGCTGATTTGAAACTTGTACCACCAAAGCCGTATAAAGATGATGGTAACTATGTAAAAGTTGCAAAAAGAGTTGCTGAAGAACTAACAAGCACAAATAACCATGGAGTAGTTTGGGCTAATCAATTTGATAATACTGCTAATGCTAAAGGTCACTATGAAACTACAGGGCCAGAAATTTGGGAACAAACAGAGGGAAAGATAGATGGTTTTATTTGTTCGTCAGGAACTGGTGGAACAATTGGTGGTGTAAGTTCTTATTTAAAAGAAAAAAATAAAAATATAAAAATTTACTTGTCAGATCCAACAGGATCAGCTCTTTACAATTATATAAAGAATGGTGAATTGAAAAGTGAAGGTGGGTCAATCACTGAAGGTATTGGATCAAGTAGAGTAACAGCTAATTTTGCTGAAGCAAAAATTGATGGAGCATTTTCAATTAGTGATCAAGAGTCATTGCCAGTTTTATATGATTTAATTCAAAACGAAGGTCTCAGCCTTGGTACAAGTTGTGGAGTGAATATTGCGGGAGCAATAAGATTGGGTAAAGAACTTGGTCCTGGGAAAACAATTGTAACTATTCTTTGTGACAAATCAGATAAATACAACTCTAAGATGTTTAATAAAAAATTTCTTAAAGATAAAGGTCTACCTTTTCCTAGTTGGATATAAAAATATTCTATTATAAAATAGAAAAAATAATCAAAAAGGAAAGGAGGAAAATATGGAAAAGGAAATGCTTGCAATAGCAAAACTTAAATCTGGTGAAGGAAAATTTGAAAAGTTCATGGGATTTATGCAATCAGATGAAGGAATGGCAGTAAGAAAAACTATTGCTCATGTTGAAAAAACTGTTCCAGCAATAGGGCCAGATAAAAGTTATGTTATGTTTAAAGTCTCAGTTCATAATGAAGAAGAAATGAAAAAGTTTGCTTCAGGTAATAACCCAATAGCAAAACCTATTTTCGATGAATGTGTCGAAGTTGTTCAAATGTATGAATTGAGCAAAGTTAACTTATAAGGATTAATAATAATGACTGGGTATGCAATTACCCAAATTGAAGTAACTAACCCTGAAGACTATAAAGAGTATTTAGCAAAAGTAACAGATATAGTTACAAAATTTGGTGGAGAATATTTAGTAAGAGGAGGAGAGTTTCAATGTTTTGAAGGCGAATGGAAGTATCCAAGAACTGTAGTAATTAAATTTCCTTCCTATGAAAAAGCTTTGGAATGGTACAACTCAGAAGAATACAAACCAATAAGACAGATACGGTTAGATAATTCTGTTGGAAATTTTATAATAATAAAAGGAGCAAAATAATATGTCTATGTTAGAAAAATATTCAGCTGCAATAGCGAATAAAGATGAAGCAGTTATGAAAGAACTTTTGCATGATGATTTTAAATTTACAATGCACAAATCGGGTAACACTTTGAGTAAAGATGATGTGATCAAATGGGCAATGAGTGGTGACATTAAGCAAGATAAAACAAGAATTGTTTATGAAAATAATGATGTTGGCATACACCATGCATTTATAACATTTGATGATGGAAATGTAGAAGCAGTTATGGCGGTTTATAAATATAAAGATGGTAAAATAATTTCTTTAGAAACTGGCGCAACACCAATGCCTAAATAAAGATTATTTATGAATAAAGCTATCGGTTTTGTAATGATTGGGACTAATGATCTTGAAAAATCAAGTAAGTTTTACGATACTATATTAGCTCATCTTGAAATGAAAAGAGTTAGCGTAACAGAAAGATATATTGGATATGGTTTTAGCGAAGATGATGGAGCAAAGTTTTATATAACAAAACCTCACAATAAAGAAAATGCTAACGCAGGAAACGGTACAATGGTTGCTTTGGCAGCTCAAACGAAAGAGGCTGTAGATAAGTTTCATAAAACAGCACTAGAAAGTGGTGCTGTTGATGAAGGAGCTCCAGGATTAAGATCGGATGGAAACTATTATGGTTATGTACGTGATCGTGATGGAAATAAAATTAGTGCTAGATATTTGGTTAAATAAATAATGGGTAATATTACAGCTTATATAATTCTTTTAGTTGCAGTGATTTTAGGAACTGCATCAAACGGTTTTGCGAAAGGTGCGCAAGGTTTCACAATATTATTGCCAAGTATTATTACAGCGGTAACTATTGTAGGATGTATGTACACTTTATCAATTGTCATGAAGACAATACCTGTTGGAATAACTTATGCTTCGTTTGCAGGTTTATGTATTATAGCAACAACAATTGTGGGCATATATAAATTTAAACAAATTCCAGATCTATATACATTAATTGGTCTTGCTTTAATAATAGCTGGAGTTTTAATTGTTAATTTGTTAGGAAAAGCTAACTAGTATGAAGCTTCTAACAGGATATATTTTTTTATTTATTGCCATTTCTTGTGGAATAGCAGCAAATAGTTTTGCAAAAGTTTCTGATGGATTTACAAAATTAACACCATCTATTGCTTGTATACTTTTTATGTGTGTAACTATGGTTACACTTGCAAAAGGTATGACTGTAATTCCTGTTGGTTTTGCTTATGCTACTTACAGTGCAACCCAAGTTGCTGCGATACTTTTATTTGGAATGATTTATTATAATCAAATGCCAAACTTGTATGGTGCAATTGGAATTATTTTAATCATTGCAGGAGTCTTAATTGTTAATTTACTAGGTAAAGTAAATTAATATGTTCAAAAAAAAATATTCAAACTTAATTTTTGTATTAATTATGGGGTTTGGAATGAGTTTGTTTATGACTTTAATAATTACATATATTAATACAGGTATGGATAGTGATTACCCAAAAAGATTTTTTAAAGCTTGGTCAGTAGGTTTACCAATTGCAATAGCTACTTCTTTGTTGGTGGGACCTATTGCAAAAAAATTTGTTGATAGAATTACAAAATAAAAGGAGAAAAATATGTCAGATCTAGTCGCGTTTATTGGTGTTGGCAATATGGGAAATCCAATGGCTCTAAATTTAGTTAAAGCAGGAAAAAAAGTTAAAGTATTTGATGTTTCAAAAAACATGATTGAAAAAGCAAGAGAAAAAAAATTAGATGTAGTAGAAAAATTAGATAATTTAATTACAAATGAAGTAACAACTGTAATTACAATGCTTCCAGAAGGTAAAAACTCAAAAGAAGTTTATTTGGGAGAAAAAGGGATAATTAATAAAGTTTCTAAAAATTGTCTTCTTATTGATTGTTCTACAATTGATATTCAAACATCAATTGAGATAGGAAAAAAAGCTAATGAAAATGGTATTAAGATGATTGATGCTCCAGTTAGTGGAGGTATCATGGGCGCTGAAAAAGCTACTTTAAATATCATGGTAGGTGGAACTAAAGAAGCTTTTGATCTTGCTTTACCAATATTAAAAATTATGGGGAAAAATATATTCCATGCTGGTGATCTTGGTAGCGGCAATGGCGCAAAAATTTGCAACAACATGTCTTTAGGAATAACAATGATTGCAGCCTCTGAGTCTTTAATGTTAGCTAAAAGGTTAAATATAGATATAAAAAAAGTTCATGAAATAATGAAAAACGCATCTGGTAATAGTTGGCCAATTTCAGTTTATCCACCTTTGCCTGGATTAATTGATGGAACGCCATCAAATAACAAATATCGACCTGGATTTTCAGCGGGTATGATGAATAAAGATTTAAAGTTAGCAAATGAATGTGCAAAAAAAGTAAATGCTTCTACTCCACTTGCCAAAATGGCATTAGAAATTTACAATAAATTTTGTGAAGAAGGTAATGATAGAAAAGATTTTTCTGCTATATCAAAAGTTGTTGGTGGTGATGCTTGGAATTATCCAATAGATTAGATAAAATCAGAAATTGCATACCTGTTTTTCTAAAATAGCATTGTTATTTAATTTAACCAAAAGTATTTAATATCTTTCTTTATGATTACACCAATGAATAAATACAGAATTAAGGCTCGTCTTAGAAAAGGAAAAATTGATATAAAAAAAAATGTCAAAAATTTCTTTGATTGGATAAAAGGAGCAGAATTAATTGAGTTAAAAGAATGTGATACGTCTAAAGATCCAGTAAGACCAGAATTAGATAACGATTTTAGAACAAGTTTTGGAAGAAAAATATATGGAGTTAAATATAAAGACGAAATACACGCTGTTATGTGTTTTGCTTTTACCAATAAGATACCAAAAACAGTTAAAGAATTAGATCTTTTAAGCCAAGATGCATTTTTACAAAGTGCTCATAGAGGTCAAAAAGTTGGCAAAATAGCAATTGCATATACTGTTTGGTCAACAAAAAAAGGTGGGGGTAAATTGATAGTTAAAGAAGTTTTTAAAGTTATAAAAAAGTCAAACCACCTAAATAGATTGGTTACTTTATCTCCTCTTACAAAGATGGCTCGAAATTTTCATTTAAGAAATGGTGCGGTAGAAGTTCAGATAAACGAAACTACTCAAAACTTTGAGTACAAAGTTTTAAAATAAACTCAATTAATCACTTATAAATTTCGTCGACTTCAACTCCGTATGCTTCTACTAATTTATTATTTTGATTGGCTATACCCATAACATCGATCATTTCTTTGATCATCTCATCTGTTGCACCCTTTTTCTTTGCAGCAGCTGTGTGGGATTTAGTGCAATATTCACAACTATTTGTCATTGAAACTGCAACATAAATTAGTTCTTTCGTAACAGCATCTAATGCACCAGGTCTCATTACTTGTGAAGTTGATTTCCAAGTTCTTTCTAAAGTTTCTGGACTATTTGCAATATATTTCCAAAAATTAGGAACTTCTGTAATTTTTCTTGCACTTTTTATCTCATCAAAAACTTCTTTGACTTTTCCTGAAGCTTGATTTTCTGAGATTGGTTTAAACATGGGCATTATTCCTCCTTATTTTTTTACTAAAAGTTTTTTCATTAGGTATAAATTGATTCTATTTTTGGCATTAACGTTAGCAGTTCTTTTGTGTATTCATGACTTGGATTTTTAAATAACTCTTCAGTTTTTGAAATCTCACATAGCTTTCCATTTTTTAAAACAGCTATTCGATCACACATTTGTCTTACCACTGGTAAATCGTGACTAATAAATAATATTGTCAGATTTAATTGTTCTTGTAAATCTTTTAATAAATTTAATATTTGTGCTTGAATACTTACATCTAGAGCAGAGGTTGGTTCATCACACACAAGAAGTCTTGGTTGAGTAGCTAAAGCTCTTGCTATTGATATCCTTTGTCTTTGACCTCCAGAAAATTCATGAGGATAACGTTCTGCTGATTGTTGAGTTAGTTCAACAGATTCTAATAAATCATAAATATAACTATCTATATCTTTAGAGCTTATTGAGGGGTTATGAAGTTTTATAGGCTCTGAAACTATATCTTTAACTTTTAATCTTCCATTTAATGATGAATAAGGGTCTTGAAATATCATTTGGATTTGTTTTCTAAATTTCATCATTTCTTTATTACTTTTAATTTTTGTTATACAAACATTATCAAAATCAATATCTCCAGCGCTTGGGCTATATAAATTAACAATCATTTTGGCTATTGTTGATTTACCACTTCCGCTTTCGCCAACTAGTCCAAAAGACTCACCTTCTTTAATATTAAACGATACATCGTCAACGGCCATTACAGAGTTTTTAGTGCTTTCTGTAAAAAAATTATCATCAAATGTTTTGCATAAATTTTTAACCTTAACTAAGTCCTGATCAATAATATCTTTTTTTGTCCATCTATTTAAAATTTTAATATTGGTTTCACCTTGAGTTTTGTTTTCCTTTTCAATAATTTTAAATCTCTCTATTTTTTTATTTGTAGGAGGAACTGAACTTACAAGTGCTTTTGTATAAATCTCTTTAGGTTTTGTTAATATTTCTTTCGTAGGTCCTATTTCAACTAAATCTCCATTTTTCATTACTGCTACTCTGTTTGTTGTTTCAGAGATAACTCCCATGTCGTGAGTAATTAATATTACTGCCAAATTTCTCTCTTTGGTTAATCTTTTAATTAAATCTAAAATTTGAGATTGTATTGAAACATCAAGAGCAGTAGTTGGTTCATCAGCGATAAGAAGTTCAGGTTCGCAACAAAGAGCTAATGAAATAACAACTCTTTGTCTCATTCCTCCTGAAAATTGATGAGGATAATTATTAAATCTGGTCTCAGCATCTTTTATTCCTACCTCTTTTAATAAATTAATGGCTTTATTTTTTGCCTCTTCTGTACTTAATTTTAAATGAGTTTGAATTGTTTCAATTAATTGTTCACCTATTGTAAGTATAGGGTTTAAGGATGTTTGAGGATCTTGGAAAATAAGACCTATTTTTTTTCCCCTTAATTTAAGAATATTCTCTGGATTCTCATAAATGTCTATTCCATCTAAAATTATTGATCCTCCAGACACCTTTCCTGGTTCATCAATAAGATTAATTATTGCATTACCAACTGTACTCTTTCCAGATCCAGATTCTCCTACTAAACCAAGTATTTCTCCCTTTTCAACATTTATATTTACTTTTTTTGCTGCATAAACAGTTTCTCTTCGCATTTCATAGTCAACGCTCAAATTGTTTATTTTTAAAAATGTCATTAATTAAGTTTCGGATTAAGAGTATCTCTCATCCAATCTCCTAAAAGGTTAATTGAAAATGCTAATATTACTAAAAATATTGCAGGAAAAAATGTAATCCACCATTCACCAGAAAATAAAAAATCATTACCTAATCTAATTAATGTACCTAATGAAGGTGTTGTAGGAGGAACGCCTACTCCTAAAAAACTTAAAGTTGCTTCTGCTATTATTGCAAGTGCAAGCCCTATTGTTCCAATTACCAAAACTGGCCTCATTATATTTGGTAAAATATGTTTAAACATAATAATTATATTTGAAACGCCAATAATTGTTGAAGCAGAAACATAATCTTTATTTTTTTCAACCAAAGTCGCAGCTCTTGAAACTCTTGCAAACTGAGGCCACTCGGAAATTCCGATTGCAAAAATTAAAACATAAATTGCCATTTCATCATGTAATTCTCTTGAAATAATTCCACGAGCAATTCCATCAACCAAAAGTGCCATTAAAATACTTGGTACCGTTAATTGCACATCTGTTAATCTCATAACAATCATTTCGTACTTTCCACCAAAATATCCTGCACTTAATCCTAATCCTACTCCTAAAATTAAAGCAAATATAACTGCAGAAAAACCTACAATTAGAGAAATTCTCGATCCATAAAGAATTGTAGCTAACATATCTCTACCTTGACCATCAGTTCCTAAAATAAATTTAGCAAGACCTTCCTCTGTCCACGAAGGTGGAGTGAACGCATCCATTAAAGATAATGATGAAGGGTCAAATGGATTATATGGCGTTACAAGCTCAACAAAAAATGAGCAAAAGAAAATTATAATTAATATTAAAGTAGAAAGTATAGCTGTAGGTGATTTTATGAAACTAAAATAGATATCACTATCTTTTATTCTATTTAATAATGTTAAATTTTTTTTAACCACTTACTGTCTCCGCTTTAACTCTAATTCTTGGATCGATGAAGTAGTATAAAATATCTACTATGAAATTTATCATTACAAAAACAAAAGCTATAAAAACTAAGTATGCAGACATGATTGGTATATCTACAAATTGAACAGCTTGTATGAATAAAAATCCCATGCCAGGCCATTGAAAAACAGTTTCTGTAATTATTGAGAAAGCAATTAATGTTCCAATATTTATTCCTGCAATTGTAATTACAGGTATTAGGCCGTTTTTTAGTGCATGTTTATAATGAATGCTTTTTTCACTTATACCTCTTGCTCTTGCAAACTTAATATAATCGGTTTGTAATATTTCCATCATTTCTGCACGAACAAGTCTAATGATGTAAGTCATTTGAAAAAGGCTGAGAGTTACAGATGGAAGAATTATAGCTTTTAAGCCAGATAAAGTTAAAAATCCAGTTGTCCAATAGCCTAAACTAACAACTTCTCCTCTACCAAATGAAGGTAATATTCCTAATATTACTGCAAAAAGATAAATAAATAATATACCAATTACAAATGTGGGTAGTGAGACACCTAGCAAAGAAATAGCTAATATTATATCACTCAAAAAACCTTTCCGATTTATGCCTGTATAAACACCTAATAAAGTCCCAGATACTAATGCAATTAAGGCTGAGACTAAAACAAGCTCGATTGTTGCTGGTAGTCTTTCAGAAATTAACTCTGATACTGGTCTTTTTAATTGATAAGAGATACCAAAATTACCTTTCGAAGCATTAACTACAAATCTAGAAAACTGAATATATATAGGATCTGTTAATCCTAAAGTCTCTCTAAGTTCTGCTCTTTCTTCATCAGATGTTTCTTCTCCAACCATGTTGTTGATTGGATCACCTACAAAATTAAATAGTGAAAAAGAAACAAAGGCGACGACAAGCATCACCATGGCGGATTGTATCAGACGCTTAAAAAAATATTTAATCAACTTATGAAAATTTTACTTACAAGCCCTTTTTTATAAAAGGGCTTGTAAAAAATTAATTTATCTTACGTTAGAAAAACGGAATAATGGTTCATTATTCGGTCTTATAGGAACATCAACACTTCTTTTTGATGCCCAAGAAATTACTTGGTGGTGTAAAGGTAGATAAGCAATGTTATCTTTTACAATTTTCCAAGCATTTGCTATTGCAGCATTTCTTTTATCTAGATTAACTTCACCTTCCATTACTCTAATTGCAGCATCAACTTCTGCGTTACTGAAGTTAACTTTGTTCCAGCTTGCGCCAGTTTCGTACAAATAATGAAATACATAGTGACTATCTAAAGTAGGAACACCCCAACCTAACATATAAAAGTCTCCCTGGTTATCTTTAAGTTCCTTAAAGTGTTTACTTTTAGTTTGAGCAAATAAATTTACCTTAACACCAATTTTTCCTAACATTCCAACAACAGCTGTACAAATTGCTTCGTCATTTACATATCTGTCATTAGGACATCTAAGCTCTACTTCAAAACCATCGGGATAACCTGCGTCAGCTAATAACTGCTTTGCAGCATCAACATCATAAGGTAATCTTTCATCAAGTTCTTTGGTATATCCAGTAACTCCTGGGAAAGTAATTATTCCAGCAGGTTCGCTTAAACCTCTCATAACTTTTTTCTTAATAGCTTCTATATCGATTGCTTGATAAAGAGCTTGTCTAACCTCTTTTTTCTTAAATGGGTTATCGCCAGTATTGCCAGTTCTAAGTTTATCAGCTGCTTGGTCCATTCCTAAAAAGATTGTACGCATTTGCGGTGTACTTTGAACTTTATGAGCTCCAGAAGCTCTTATTCGATCTAAGTCTTGAACTGGAGCATCTGTTACAACATCTAACTCTCCAGATAATAGTGCAGCAACTCTAGTTGCAGCATTCTTAATTGGAAGCAAATGTATCTCTGTTAAGTTATGTTCAACTTCTCCCCACCATTTACTATTTTTTTTAAAAACAGTTTTTGTATTAGGTTCCCTTAAAGTAATTTTAAACGGACCTGTTCCCATTGAATTGGTTGCAGAAAATGTTTCTTGTCCTGCATCCCAGTTTTGTGGAGCCATTGCAAAGTTTTCTTCACACCATTTTTTAGACATTACAAATATATTTGACAATTGGTTCAAAAGAATTGGGTTTGGTTCTCTTGTTTGAATTTCAACTGTATAGTCATCGGTTGCTTTTACTGATGTAATGGTACTAATATATTCCTTAAAGTCTGATGTACGTTGCTGTGCTCTTAAGATACTAAATACAACATCTTCTGATGTCATAGGTGTTCCATCACTAAACTTTACATCTTTCCTAAGATTAAATTTCCAAGTCTTAGGTGTTGTAGCCTCCCAGCTTTCCGCTAGCTGCGGCCCAATAGACATATCTAAACCTCTAGTAACTAAAGCTTCATAGATTTGTCTTGATACCATTGTTGTTGGTCCTTCATTTTGAGCATGCGGATCAAGTGTTAAACTATCACCCTGCATTGACCATTTAATTGTTTTTGCAAATGATTGTGTAGTTGAAAAAACAAAAAAAATAGCTATCAAAATTTTGACCAAATTTTTAGATTTCATTTCCCCTCCTAATTATTTAATTCAAAAATCTAGCTTAATAATTGGAGAAACTAAAGAAGAATTATTGCACCAATTTTTTGAAATTTTCGTACAATATTTTAGAATATTCATTCATACTAGGCATATGAACTTGAGATTCCATATCAAATTTATCTAATGCTCCTTCACCAAGTTGTTTTTCTAAAGCTGATTTATATTCGGGTACACAACCCCACTCACTTACAGTACTTTTTTTAATTTCTATATGAAATTGGATTCCATATGCGTGATTTTTGTACTTGAAGATTTGGTATTTTGTTTCTGGAGATGATGCAATTAAAGTTATATCGTTGTTTTTCTCTAATTCTTGAACTTCATATGAATGCCATTGAAGAGATTTAATTTTTTTAGGAAATTTAGAAAATAATAAATCATTTTTTTTATTTTCAGAAAAATTAATATCTAACATTCCAATTTCAGGATTTTTAGATCTTACAACTTTTCCTCCTGTAACTTCACCTAGCAATTGACATCCTAAACAAAATCCTAAGTAAGGTTTTTTCAGAAATACAACAAATTCATTAATTGCTTTTTTTTCTTCAATTAACCATGGATAATCTTTTTCCATCCAAGTATCCATTGGACCACCCATACAAAACATTGCATCAAACTTTGATAAGTCGGTAGGAATTTTTTGACCTTCATCTAGTTCAATTGTAGTTAACTCAACACCATCTTTGATCATTAAATCTTTAATGTATCCAGGGTCTTCTATACTAATGTGTTGCAAAACTATTATTTTCATTTTTTAAAGTGCAGGTTTTAAAAGTTTTAACATTTTTTTATGTATAGTTTTATTTGCTGAAACTAAAATACTACCTCCATGTTTAGCATCAGCATTCTTCCAATTAGATGCTATCCCTCCTGCTGCTGAAATTATAGGAATTAATGCATGTACATCCCATATTTTATTTTGACATTGTAAAACTATGTCAATTTTACCTTCACAAAAATGAGCATAACTTAATGCATCAAAACAAGGAAACTGCATAAGTTTTAAAACTTTGGGAATCTTGCTTTGTTTTTTTAACGAAAGCCAACCGTGGAATGCCCCAGCAACTTTAATATTTTTAAAACTAACTTTTTTATTTACTGATAGTTTTCTTTTTTTTCCTCTCTCAATTACATAAGCATTATTTCTAGATGTATTTAAATAGTACTTGTTTAGTTTTGGAAAATTTGCTAAACCAACTACCGGTTTTCCTTTATAATTTAATCCAATTAAATTACTCCAAGTAGGATTACCGATTACAAATGATCTAGTTCCATCAATTGGATCAATTACCCATTTAAAATCACTTTTAGTTTTTTTTTGGCCAAATTCTTCACCGATAATCTCGTGTTTAGGAAATTTTTTTTGAATTTTAGACCTTATAAATTTTTCAAAAGCTTTGTCAGCTTTGGTTACTGGGTCATAGCCCTTTCCTCTACTTTTGTTTATTGCTTTAAAAGGCTTGTTGAGCTTTAAATTATAAAATCTTGTCATATCTACTGCTAATCGATCTAAAAAATTAGCATAATATTTGAATTCTTTTTTACTTAATTGGTCCATACCATCCATCACATACTATCTTATTTATCTTGATTAAAGTTAAATTTTAAATAATCCTCAAAAAAACTTATGAAAATTGAACTAAACGAAAATAAAGTTTTATTTAATAATGGAGAATCAGTACAAGAGATTCACCCTTTTTGGCTAAGAGAAAGAGTCGATGGAGATGAATTCTTAGATAAAGGTACACAACAAAGATTATTTGATCCTTCAACAATGAATGGGGAAATAATTATCAAAAAAGTTCAAATAAAAAATGGTTTTCTTGAAATTGATTTTAATGACGGTGTAAATTCTAAACTTGATATAAGTAAACTCGAAACTGAATTTTCAAATAAAGATACAGTAATAAAATCTATTCCAAAAAAAAATTGGGATTCTGCTTTAAAAAATATAAAAAATTTTGAATACAAGGAAGGTTTTTTTGAATCGAAAGAAATGTATGATTTATTAGTTTCATTTTATGAGTTCGGATTTGTTGTTATAAAAAATGTTCCGACAGAAAATAATTATATCGTTAAATTTGCAAATTCAATTGGCAGTGTAAGAAGAACTAACTTTGGAGAACATTTCAATGTCAAATCTAAATCAAATCCAAATGACTTAGCTTATACAACTTTACCTTTAAGTCCGCATACTGATAATCCGTACAGAAATCCAGTACCTTGCATTCAATTATTACATTGTATTGAAAATGAAGTTTCAGGAGGTTTTTCAACACTTGTAGATGGATACACGGTAACTGAGAATCTTAAAAAAGATAACCCGGAGTTTTATAAAATTCTTTCTGAGGTAAAAGTTAGGTTTAAATTTACTGATAAAAGTGTGATGTTAGAGGATTGGTCTGAATTAATTCATTTAGACGATAATAAAAAATTTAAGCAAGTAAGATTTAGTCCAAGACTTGATTATGTTCCGATGTTAGAAAAAAGCAAGTTAGATTTATACTATAAAGCTAGAAAAAGATTATCTGATTTATATAACTCTGAAAAAAATAGAATAGAATTTAAATTAGCTCCAAAAGATCTTATGATGATGGATAATTATAGAGTTTTACATGGAAGAACTAAGTTTGATCCAAGTGAAGGAAAAAGATTTCTACAAGGTTGCTACATAGATTTTGACAGTACAGAGGGAAAATTAAGACATTTAAAAAGAAAATTTAAGCTTTGACACTTAAAGACTCTTTAATAGCTGCATTAGTTCCAATTTTTTTAGGATTTGGTTTTGTAATAGCAAAACCAGCTATGGAGTATTTGCCTCCTTTTTTATTGATGGGTTTACGATTTACTTTTGTGGCATTGCTTTTAGTTTGGTGGTTTCCAATACCAAAAGCATATCTTAAAAGAATTTTTTTCGCATCTCTAATAGCAAATACAATACAGTATAGCATTACATATACTGGTTTAGATTTAATTGATGCTTCAGCAGCAGTTTTACTTGTTCAAACTGAAGTTCCCTTTGGAGTTTTGTTTGCTTTCTTTATGCTTAAAGAAAAACCAACAGTGAGGGCTTTGATAGGAATTGCCTTTGCATTTGTTGGTGTTTATATTTTAACTGGATCTCCTAAATTAGATGGTAAAGTTCTTGGTGTATCACTTACTATTATTGGATCTGCTGTTTGGGCTTTAGGGCAAGTTTTAGTTAAACCATTAAGTAAAGAAATAAATCCACTAGCACTTGTTGCTTGGTTAGGTTTATTTTCTGGACCAATATTAATAGGAATGTCTGCAATATTTGATGGAAATACAATCAACTACTTTAAAAATGCAAGTTTTGAAAGTTGGATTATAGCAATTTATTTGGGATTTATTATGCAACCAATAACTTATGGTTGTTTCTATTATGTTTTAAAAAGAAATCCATTATACAAAGTTCTGCCTATAGTCACTATGGGTATACCGCCCACTGGATTATTAGCTGCAATTTTTCTTTTAGGTGAAGAGCCAACCAAAGAATTATTTATTGGGGGAGCCATAATTATAATTGGAGTAATCCTAATAATATTTACAAAAACAAAGAAAAAAAATTAACCAAACTTTTGTAAAAACGGAAATATATTTAAAATATAATATCCCAAAACTTGTAGTTGATTTGTTAAAATCAAAATACCTGTAATAAGTAAAATCAATCCACCAATTTTTGATACTAAATTAATATTTTTTTTAAAGTTTTTAGAAAATATCAAAAATCTTTGTATTAAATATCCTGACAAAATAAATGGAATAGCTAAACCTAAAGAGTAAAAAAATAACAGTAATATTCCTTTATTAATACTCTCTTCTGTTGCTGCTAAAGCTAAAATAGATCCTAAAATTGGACCAATACATGGTGTCCATCCAAAACCAAAAGCAGCTCCGATAAGTATAGGGCTAAATATATTTTTATTAGTATTTGTTTGAATTCTTTTTTCATAATTCAAAAACTTTAAATTTATTACACCTATAATATGGAGTGAAAAAATAATAATAATAACTCCTGCTAGTATTCTTAATTCGAAAGAATTTTGAAGTAACAATTGACCCAAAAAAGTTGATGCTGCTCCAAAAATTATAAATACAATGGAAAAACCAACAGTAAATAAAATGATCGGTATTAAATTAATATTTTTTTTCTCAATTAATTCATTAAGTGAACTTCCAGAAATATAAGAAATATAACCTGGAATAAGAGGTAAAACACAGGGTGATAAAAAACTAATTAATCCTGCACCCAAAGCAATAAATAATTCAAGCATAATTTATTTTATTTGACTACAACTTTTGAATTTTGTTCGCCTAAAAAGTCTATGCTTAATTTAATATTGTCACCTGATTTTAAAAATACTTGTGGCTTCATACCCATTCCAACCCCTGCTGGTGTTCCTGTTGTAATCAAATCTCCTGGTTGTAAAGACATAAACTTACTTAAATAAGAAATTAAAAAATTTGTATTGAAAATCATATTCTTTGTGTTTCCAGCTTGCATTTTTTTTCCATTAACTTCTAAATTTAAATTCAAATTATTGATATCTTGAATTTCATCTTTAGTAACCAAATATGGGCCTGTTGGTCCAAAAGTGTCGCCTGACTTTCCTTTAACCCATTGACCTAATTTCTCAAGTTGCCATTCTCTTTCACTAACATCATTAACAATACAGTAGCCTAATATGTGATTTGGCGCTTCTTTCTCGGTAATATTTTTTGCTTCTTTTCCAATAACTATTGCTAACTCTACTTCCCAATCTAATTTGGAAGAGTCTTTTGGTATTTCTATATCATCATTTGGTCCTGTAATACTACTGGTTGCTTTCATGAAGACTATAGGTTCTGTTGGTGATTTTGCTCCTGTTTCTTTTGCATGATCAGAATAATTTAATCCTATGGCAACAAATTTTCCTGGTTTGCTTACACAAGAACCAATTCTTTCACTATTTTTTATTATAGGTAATTTTTCTAAATTAATATTTTTTAATTTTGTAATTATTTCAAGTTTTAAATTATCTGAATTAAAATCTTTGATATTAGAGCTTAAATCTCTAATTACATTATTACTATCTAATATAGCTGGTTTTTCGTTTCCTTTTTCACCAACTCTTAATAATTTCATTTATTTTTAATCCTATTTATAATTGATTTAGCTCCATCACACATAAATATATTGTCACTACCAACTGTTACTATCTGAAATCCAATATTAATCATTTTTTTTGCGTATTCTGGAGTAGCATTATGAATTCCAGCTACTATATTGTTTTTTTTTGCATGATTTAGAATATTTAAAGTTTGTTCATAGGTTGGGTGACCTTCTGGTTTATCAAAACCAGCTTTTTCTCCAATTGATAAACTTAAATCTGAAGGACCAATATAAACTCCATCAAGACCTGGAGTTTTCATTATTTTATCCAAATCGTTTAAAGCTTCTTTTGTTTCTATCATTACAATTTTTAAAATTTCATTATTCGCATGATCTACATAATCATTTCCTCCATACATAAAACCTCTTGTAGGACCAAAGCTTCTATAACCTTTTGGTGGATACATGCATGCTTGAACAAATTTTTCTGCTTGGTTTCTATTGCTTACCATTGGACAAATTACTCCATAGGCTCCATAATCAAGAACTTTCATTATTTGATCTGGTTCATTCCAGTTTAATCGAGCCATTGGAACAACCTCTGTTGTTGAGATTGCTTGAAAGATTTGTAAAATATCTGATTGACTAATAGCACCATGTTGTAAATCTATAGTTAATGAATCCCAACCTTGATGGGCCATTGCCTCTGCAGAATATGAGCTAGGAATTTCTATCCAACCGTTGATGGCTGCTTTTCCTTCTTTAAATAATTTTTTTAGTTTATTTTTTCTCAATTTAACTAACCTTTGATACCCAGGTGAGTATATTTTATATTTAAATAATCTTTAATAGCCATGGAGCCACCTTCTCTTCCATATCCAGTTTGTTTAATACCGCCAAAAGGAGCTTCTGCTATTGCTACCAAAGGTGTATTAACTGCAACTGTTCCTGTTTCCATTAGCTCTGAAGCTCTGTGTGCTTTTTCCATAGAATTTGTGCATATATAGCTACTAAGACCTAAGTCATTATTATTAGCTCTTTCAACCACCTCATCAAATGATTTAAAAGATAGCATCGGCACCAATGGACCGAATGGTTCTACTCTCATAATTGTAAAATCGTCCTTTACATTGTCGAAAACTGTTGGTTCATAGTAATAACCTTTATTAAATCCAGCGGGTCTTTTTCCACCTAATAGTACTTTTGCACCTTCTTTTTTTGTAGTTTCAACTAGTTCTTCTACTTCATTTAATCTTTTTTTTGTTGTTAAAGGGCCAAGCTGAACATTAGGATCCATACCATCACCTATTTTTAATTTTTTTGTTTTTTCGACAAATAATTTAACAAATTCATCTTTTTTGCTTTCTTGAATGTAAAATCTACTTGGGGAAATACATACTTGTCCATTATTTCTAAATTTTGCAGTTATTGCCATATCAGTTGCTTTTTTAATATCTGCGTCATCAAAAACAATGAATGGAGAATGACCACTAAGTTCCATGGTAACTCTTTGTACTTTTTCTGCTGCTTGTTTAAGAATTAATTTTCCAACCCTTGTTGAACCAGTTACTGAAATTTTTTTAATAATATCTGATGAAATTAATTGTTGTGCAATACTAGGAGGGTCTCCGGATAATAAATTTACCACTCCCGCAGGAACTCCACATTCTTTACATATATCAACAAGTTCCATTACTGTACCTGGAGTTATAACATCTGGCTTAACTATTACTGAACATCCAGCTGCTAAAGCTGTTGAAATTTTTCTTGCAGACAAAACTAAAGGGAAATTCCATGGTGTTAGTGCTGCAACAACTCCTATTGGTTGATAATAAACATGCACTCTTGTATCTGCAAATCTGCTCTCAACTGTTTGTCCATAAATTCTTTTTGTTTCTTCAGCGTTCCACTCAAAAATATCTGCTGCTCCACCAACTTCACCTTTTGCTTCTGCAAATGGTTTACCTACTTCAAGCGTCATCCATTTTGCTAGAACATCTTGTTTTTCTCTCATCTTGTCTGCTATTTTTCTAATAATATAAGATCTTTGCCAGGGTGGTGTTTGCTTCCAAACTTCTAGACCCTTCGCAGCAGACTTTAATGCTTTATCAACATCAACTGGTGTTGCTTTTGATGCTTTGCCTAAAATTTCTTCATTAGCTGGATTAATAACTTCGTATGTTGATTTATCAGACGACTGTTGCCATTTACCGTCAATAAATTGTCCAAATTTTTCGTACATAATTTTAAAATTTGACCTGAAGTTGATTAAAAAAAATTAACAAAATTTTAACAAATATGTTTTAATGTTTCAAATAATAAAAGGAGAAATCAATGGCTAAATTTATAACATTAGGATGTTACACTGCAAAAGGTCTAGCTGGATTTATAAGTAATCCAGGTACAGATAGAAAAGCAGCTACATCTGCATTAGCTGCTTCAGTTGGAGCAAAAGTGACTCGTTATGCTGGACTAAGAGGTAAGTATGATTTTATGGCAGAAATAGAAGGTACTTTTGAACAATGTGCTGCTGCTGCAATGACTGCAGTAGGAAGTGGGGCTGTTTCTGATTTTACAATTTTAGAAGATGTGGATCTGAATAAAATTGCTGAGACCGCTAAGAAAATGGCTTCAGGGTATAAAGAACCTGGTAAATAAAAAATAGATATTTAACTTCCAGTTTTTTTAAACTGGAAGTTAGGTGGCTTCATATAAAGTTGGAAACATTTTAC
>CACKXX010000010.1 GCA_902604265.1 uncultured Pelagibacteraceae bacterium
GAGCTATATCTAAAAATTCAGTCAATGAACCATTTTCAATTACAATTGATCCATTCATATATCCTTCTCCTAAATATAAGTCTGGATTTATTAAAAGTTTCCAATGTAATGATTTATCTAAAATTTTAAGCCTTATAGGTATTTCTTTTTTTGGCTTTCCAATTATATAAGATTTATTGTTTGCATCTAATAATTCAAACCCATCATCTTTAATTAATACTCTTAAAAAATTTAATAGTTTCATTTAAGCTATTTTTTTAATTTTTATAATTAAAATCTATTTTTTTTAATTCTTCAATTAATTTTTGGCAGTCTTTTTTATTAAGAAGGCTTAGTGGGGGTAAAATATTGCTATAAGATTTATCTATTTGTGTCATTAAAGAGTGAATTGCTGATATTAAATTATATCCATCAAAAACAGTTCTAACTTTGCAAAGTTTTTCATTTGCACTTTGATCTTTATTTTGAATAAAATCGTCATAAACTTTTCTTGCTAAAGTTGCAGTTATATTACATGTTGCCGTTATTATTCCATCACAACCTAATTCAAGTCCTTTAAGCAATTTATTTTCTGAGCCAGGTAATACTGAAAAATTATCAATCTTTAAATTTTCGAATAGATTATATGAACTATCTTTAACTCCAATTATTTGTTTGGGAAATTTTTTAGTCAAATCTTCTATACAATTTATACTAAACTTATATCCGCTCAATTTTTCAAAATTATATAAAATAATCTCTGCGTTGGGTACTCTTTCAACAATTTTTGAATAAAAACTAAATGCTTCTTTATCTCCATACTTATAATACGCAGGTGGCATTATTAAAAATTTCTTGAAATTTAAAGATGTGGCTACTTTCATTAAGTTTATAGTTTCAACTAATGAATTTAATCCTGTTCCAATTATAAAATTATCTTTATTCTTATGAGTTGAAATTGAATTTAATAAATTAATTTTTTCGCTAACTGGTATCAATTGAGCCTGTCCAGTGCTTCCAAAAAAAGCAACTCCGTGACAACCTTGATCTATTATTTTTTCAGCATGAAGAATGGTTTTTTTAATATTTAGTGATAAATCCTCATTTAAAATAGATAATGTGGCCGCATAAATGCCTTTAATTTTGCTCATAAATAAAATTTATATAAAAAATAAATATAGTAAAGATTATAAAGTACTGAAATGAAAATATTGGCTATACAAAATAGAATGGGTATTGGAGATATGGTAATTTTTTTACCATTTATTGAAGCAATTTCAAAAAAATTTAATTCACCAGTTAGTATTTTAGTTAAAGAAAATTCTAAAGCCTCTGAGTATCTTGAAAAAAATAAGTATATTGAAAAAATTTTAATTCTTGAGAGAAATAATAAAAATAGTCATCATGATGGGATAATTGGTTCATTTAATCTTGCTAATGAACTAAAGAAACATAACTTTGAAAAAGTTTTTATATTTAATTCATCTTTAAGATTTCTTTTAATATGTAAAATAGCAGGTATAAAAGAAATATTTCAGTACCAATTATTTCAAAAAAAACAGCAGCACTTAATTAAAACTGCACAAAGTTTTATAAAAAAAGAATTAGACTTAGATATTGATAGTAATCCAATAATTGAACTAGAAAGTTCTTTAATAGAAAATGCTAAGAAAAAATATATTATAAAATCGAACCAAATTAATATACTTCTAGGAATTGGGGGATCTGGACCGACTAAAAGAATTCCTGCTTATAAATTCTTAAACTTTATGAAAATGGCTGCTAAAGAACATGACTGTAAATTTTTTTTAGCAACAGGTTCAAATGAAGAAGAACAAAATATTTTAAACGAAATCTTAAATTCTGAATTTAAGGAAAGGTGTATACCGTTAGATAAAGTAAAAATTAAAGAGACTCTTCCAATAATAAAGAATTGTACTATCGCAGTCTGTAACGACTCCAGTTTCAGTCATTTGTCTGCGGCTTTGGGTATACCCACAATTGTGCTACTTTCAGATACGCCTTTAATGTATGGAAGCTATAGTCCTAAAATGTATCCTATAATCCCAGATGGAGAAGAAACAGTTACACATGATACCTTGGGAAAGGAAAGAATAAATCCTGAAAAGATATTTAAAATATTTAAAGAAATTTTAAATTAACTTAAGTCTTTTAATACAACTTCTTTAGCCTCATTAACAATTGATGATAATCTTGAAGTTTCTGGAGAAATATCAGGATGAATTTTTTTTTGAATTTTTAAATATGCTTTTTGAACATCTTCTTTTGTAATTTTATTATTTCTATCTAAATTTAATATTTTATAAGCTTCTTCAACAGACAATGTTGAAAAGTTTGAATTATTTTTATTGAAAGAAAATCTTCCTGAATTTCTTAATGTTTGAATTAACTTAAATAAACCTATTAGTTGGTACAAAGTCAAACCTTTAAGCTTAATTACTCCAAGACTTAAAAGTATTAAAGGAAGAGAAAGTAAAAACCTTCCTCCAAAAGCAAATAACAAAGCTAATAATATGGAAATTATAAAAATAATAAAACGTACAGTTTTTGAAATTTTTTTTACTGAAGCACTTGCAATTAGCCTTAGCAAAATATAACTAACAACTAAAATAACAAGTGCATAAATAATAATATTCATATAATAAAGTTTTTAGTGAAAATACCACAATTAGAAAAAAAACCCGAATTAAAATCTTGTCACAATGTCAATTGGGAAGATAATTATAGTTGGGTACATCAATCGAATATTCTTGAAGTTTTAAGAGATAGTTCAAAATTAGCTCCCCAAGTTAGAAATTATTTAGAAGAAGAAAATGCTTATACTGAATATCATCTCAAAAGCACCAAAGATGTTCAAAAACAGTTATTTGATGAAATAAAAGGAAGAATTAAATTAGATGATGAATCTTTACCTTATAAAGATACTCATTATGAATATTGGACAAAAACAACAAAAAAAGGAAACTACTCTATTAAATTAAGAAAAAAAATTGGGACAAATGAAGTTGAAGAAATATGGAATGGAGATAAAGAAAAAGAAAAATTAAACACAGAATACTTTGGTGTTGGTGATCTAGAGGTTAGTTTTAATGATAAATATTTAGGTTATTCATTAGATTTAAAAGGTTCAGAATACTACACAATCTATATTAGAGATATTTCTTCTAACAAGTTAATAACTGAAAAAATAGATGAAACTAATGGAGGAATAACTTTTAGTTTAGATGATAAATATATCTTTTACTCAAAGTTGGATAAATTTCATAGGCCTAGAACAATTTATAGACACAAATTAGGAACTTCCATCAAAAATGATGAACTAATTTTTGAGGAAAAAAGTGAAGCATTTACAGTCAGTATTGGTTTAAGTTCTGACGAAAAATATTTTTTTATTTCTACATCAGATCATAATACATCAGAACAATATTATTTTAGTGTTGATGAAAAAAACCCAAAACCAAAATTAATTAAGAAAAGAAAAAGAGGAATTATTTATTCTGTAAATTCTTGGGATGGTTATTTTTACAATCATACAAATGAAAATGCTGAAGATTTTAAAATTGATAAGTGCAAAGATTTATCAGATCAAAATTGGGAAACATATATTTCTGCAAAAGATGAAGTATTGATAGGTGGTTTAGTTTTTTTAAATGATTGGGTTATAAGATCAGAAACCTCCAATGCACTTGGTAAATTATTTGTTAAAAATAAAAATTCAAATAAAGAAGAAGAGTTAATTTTTTCTGATGAAAAGGTTATTGTTCCAGGAGTATCATTAATTCAAAAAGATAAAAATACTGACTTTGTATATTTGTCATATTCATCTCCTAAAACACCTGGAAGAACATATCTATATAATTTGAAAACTAAAAATAGAAACTTAGTAAAAGAACAAGAAATTCCTTCGGGGCATAATCCAGATAATTATATTGTAGAAAGATTAGAATGTTCTTCACATGATGGAAGAATGGTTCCAATAACCATTACAAGACATAAAAAAACAAAAATTGATGGATCTTCAAACTTATTATTATATGGATATGGTTCCTATGGCAACTCAATGTCTCCGGGGTTTTCATCAACAAGATTAAGTTTAATCGACAGAGACATTATTTGGGTGACTGCCCACATAAGAGGTGGGATGGAAAGAGGAATGAAGTGGTGGAAAGAAGGAAAGCTTTTAAATAAAAAAAATACTTTTGAAGACTATATTGCTGTTGGTAAATATTTAATTGAAAAAAAATACACGTCTGAAGGAAAAATAATTGGAATGGGAGGTTCTGCCGGTGGGTTATTAATGGGAGCTGTTGTTAATCAATCACCTAAATTATTTTTGGGAATAATTATGGCTGTGCCATTTGTTGATTCACTTACTACCAATCTTGATCACTCTTTACCCTTAACTGTAGGAGAATTTGATGAATTTGGGAATGCAAAAGAAAATAAAGATCATTTTGATTATATTTATTCATATGCACCTTATAACAATATAAAAAAAATGGATTATCCTCATATATTAATCACAACTAGTTTAAGCGATAATAGAGTTTTATTTGATGAACCTACAAAATTTACCGCAAAATTAAGAGACTATAAAACTGATAATAATTTATTATTATTAAAAACTGAAATGAATGCAGGTCATGGTGGAAAATCTGGAAGAGACGGTGCTATAGAAGAAATTGCTCTTGATTATGCATTTGCATTAAAAATTTCAAATCAAATTTCTTGAAAATACAGAATTAATCCCCATATAAATTTAGTAAGTCGCCTAATGGGGCTTGCATAAAATAACCTTGCTAACAAAGGAGGATATAATGACAAGTAAGGATCTATCTATATTCAACTCATTAAGACCTTTCTCAATTGGTTTTGACGATATGTTTGACCAATTTGAAAGTATGTTGGGAAATGGAGGTTTGAGCATGCAATCGAACTATCCACCATATAACATAAGAAAAGCTGGAAAGGACAAATATGCAATAGAAGTTGCTCTTGCTGGCTTTAACAAAAAGGATGTTGAGGTTGAATTCGAAGACAATTTATTAACTGTAAGAACTAAACAAGTTAATAAGTCTGAAGATAAAAATGAAGATGGTGAAATTATTCACAAAGGTATTTCTCAAAGACAATTTGCTAGATCATTTACAATTGCAGATGATGTAAAAGTAGGTGGCGCAGAGTTAAAAGATGGTCTTTTGACAATAGTTTGTGAAAAAATTGTGCCAGAGTACAAAAAGAAAAAACTTATTGAAATAAAATAAGTGCCAACCTTGCTTGTGGGGATTTCTCCCCACAAGTTTCAAAAATAATTTATTTTTTTGGTAATGATGCGTTTAAAATAAATGCTAACAAACCAGCAGGTATTAAACCTGTAGTAAGTAGCAATCTTAATTTAATTCCAAAGTCTGGTATGTGAGCAACAAATTCAGGAAAAGCATTCAATCCTATTCCAAAAGATAAAGATAAAGCCAATATTAAAACATTTCTTTGGCTCATTTCAGATTTTGAAATTAATTTGATACCTGCTCCAACAATTAATCCAAACATAATAATAGCTGCTCCACCAATCACAGAATCTGGCATTGCAGCAATAACTCCGCCTAGTTTAGGAAATAAACCAAGTAAAATTAAAATTACACCGGCAACTGTTCCTACGTGTCTACTAATTACTCCAGTAAAAGCAACAAGGCCTGCATTTTGTGAATAAGAAGTATTAGGCATAGCATTAAAAATTGATGCAAAAGCTGTTCCAACTCCATCAGCCATTATACCGCCTGAAAGTTCTTTGTTAGTAGCCTCTCTATTTGCTCCACCCATTGTGGTAGCACTAATGTCTCCTATAGTTTCAATTGTCGTTACTATAGACATAAACAACATTAATATTACTGCACCCCATACAAAATCAATTCCATATTGTAAAGGCATCGGAAAAGCAAACCAATCAGCAGCAGCAATTTTTGCCCATCTAACTTCTCCTAGTAAGGCTGCAACAATAAAGCCAGCAATTATCCCAATTAGAATAGAAGCTGCAGAAACCATTCCTCTTCCCTTTATGTTTGTTAAAAGTGCAACTAACAAAACTGTACCGGCTATACTTAAATGATGCCAGTTTGCGAAAATTTCTGGTTTATTATTCATTAACCATACGCCGCCGCCAGCATACTTAAATCCCACTTTAAGAAGACTAAAACCAATCATCAACACAACAACTCCAGTTACTAGCGGAGGAAACATATGTCGAATTGGTTTTAACATTTTACCAATCCATATTTGAAAAATTCCTCCTATAAATGCAGCTGTAAATATTGCTCCTAAGCCAAAAGCTTTAAAAGGAAGCATTATTGGAATGAACGCAAAACTTGTACCTTGTATTATTGGTAGTCTTGCTCCTATATCTTTATAACCTACTGTTTGAATTATTGTTGCTACTCCTGCAGCAAACAATGCCATTTGAATTAAAAAAATCTTTTCTCCAGTTGTTACTCCAAAAACGCCAGCTACAATCAGTGGAACAGTAATATTCCCTGCAAACATTGCAAACACATGTTGAATACCTAATGGTATCGACTGATTCAGTGGTAATTTTTTATTAGTAGCCCCAGAACTTGAACTCTTTTTTTTTGCCATATAACCTCCACATGTTTTCAAAAAAAAGGTTATATTTATTAGCTATGAATGTAAAACAAATTAATATTATGATCAATAATACTACATTTATTAGGGAAAAATTAACTCAAAATGGAGAATATAATTTACTAAATACATCCACTGGAAGTAAATCCTACTATTGTTCCTGTAGCATTTATTTCAAATTTTCTCTCACAAGGAATTCCATATTTTTTTGTTTTATAAACTAATGTTTCATTTCCTAATTCATTTATAAAATCTTCTGTGGGAGCTCCCAGCTCCAATCTTAGCTCATTAACTTGTTTTCCAACAAACTGTCCAAATCTTTCATTTTCTTTTTCTGCAACTTCATCAGATTTCTTTTTTATTGTCTGGCAGCCCGTTGAAATTAAAAAGATCGAAAATAAAATTATTACGAATCTAAATTTCATATAAAAAAGTATATCAACGAATTGTGTCAAAAGATTAACTTTAAAGTTGTAAATAAGAAAATTTTATTCACATTCTACCTGATATGGTCAATTTACAAGGGATTTTTCGATTCGAATCAAATATTGTACGGAAATAGGAGGTCTAATGTTAGATAACTACTTTAACTATAGAAAACATAAGACAGATTTTAAAACAGAAGTCACTGCAGGAGTGTCGACGTTCTTGACAATGGCTTATATAATGTTTTTAAATCCTGTCATACTTGCCGACGGTGGGTTTGATTTTGGTGGTGTTTTTACAGCAACAGCTTTAGCGGCAGCTTTAGCATGTTTTATAGCTGCATTTTACGCTAAAACTTGGCCCATTGGACTTGCACCAGGAATGGGGATAAATGCTTTTATCGCTTACGGTGTTTGTTTAGGTATGAAATATACGCCCGCAGAAGCTCTTGGAGCTGTTTTGGTTGCAGGTGTAGTCTTCTTAATAATTTCATTAACGCCGATAAGAGCATGGTTAATCAACTCTATTCCAAAAAGTTTAAAACTTGGAATTGGAGCAGGTATAGGTTTGTTTCTTGCTATTATAGGTTTTGAACTTATGGGATTAACTGCAGACAACCCAGTTACACTTGTACAACTTGGTGATGTCTCTAATCCGTTGACTCTATTAGGTGCTGCTGCATTTGTTTCTATGATTGTAATGGAAAAGTTTAAAATTAAAGGAAATATAATCATTGGAATAATTGCATTTAGTGCAATAGCTTGGGTAACTGGATTAGGACAATTCAACGGTGTTGTTTCTTCTCCGCCACCAATGACACATCTAATGACATTTGATTTGGGTGCTGCACTAAGTGCATCGATGGTAACCGTAATTTTTACATTATTTTTTATCGACTTTTTTGATACTGCCGGAACACTAACTAGTGTTGCAAACGTTTCTGGAAAAGTTGGTCCTGATGGAAAAATTAAAGATATCGATAAAGCGATGCTATCAGACAGTGTATCAACTGTTGCAGGTGCTGTAATGGGTACTTCGACAGTTACTACATATGTTGAAAGTGCTGCTGGAGTAAAAGCTGGAGGAAGAACTGGAATGACTTCGCTTGTAGTTGGAATTGGTTTCTTAGCGTGTTTATTCTTCAGTCCGCTTGCAACATCTCTTCCTAAAGAAGTTGATGCTGCTGCTTTAATCTATATTGCAACTTTATTTGTAAGAAATATCACAGATATTAGCTGGGATGATGCTGCTGAAGCAGGTCCTGCAGTTCTTGCAATGATTGCAATGCCATTTACTTATTCTATTTCAAATGGAATAGCTTTGGCGTTTGTTTCATATGCTGCAATTAAGATTTGCACTGGAAAATTTAATGAAACTAGTCCAGCAATATGGGTAATTGCTGTATTAAGTTTAATTAGTTTTGCTGTAGCTTAAAAAATAAAAAGTTAAATTTAGGGCGGCTTTAATAGTCGCCCTCTTTATTTTTGGTGTTTTTTCTTTATATCTTCAATCCTTATTTCTTCGTAAACTTCAAATGGTTGGACTATCCAAGGATTGGCTTCTAATTTTACTGCACAAAAATCAGGCTCAAAAGTTGATTTTTTCTTTTTCCAAAGTGTAGCAGTTTTAATATCTTCTATTTTGCCTTTAATTGGTTCATAAGATCTTAGCCAGTCTACACTTTTATTAAATGTAATTCCTGTATCTGATAAATCGTCACAAAGTAAAATTTTACCACCCATATTTGGAGCAATTGAACTCATTTCTCTTGAAAAAACTATGTCTCCTTGTTCATCCTCTACACCTTTTCCGCTATAAGATTCAACAGCCAAGTAAGCACACTTTAATTTAAATACTCTACTTAAAACATCTATCATTGGTGCGCCTCCACGCATTATACCAATTAAAATTGATGGCTTATATCCGCTTTCGTGAATTTGAATTGCAAGTTTTTCAACTGTTTCATTGTATTGATCCCAACTTACAATTAATTTTTCTGACATATCTTTATATAATATTAATTTTTAAAAATTAAAATTAAAACTGCAAGTAAAATTAAAAGTACAATTGATGTTATTAAAATATACAACCTATGAATGTTTCTGCCTCTTAAGTTAAAATAATGTCTAGCTAGAACTGAAATTACTGCAAAAGTACACAATATTAACCAATTATATTTATTATAAACTATAAAGCTGTAGTGACCAGATAACATTATAAACAAGACTAAAAATGTTGAATAATTATTATGTATAGATCTTTGTTTTGCGGCTAGAGATAGACTTTGATCAAATTTTTTTTTTCTTTTGCTGCTATTAATTATATTTATTTGATTTGGAATAATAACAGTAAATACATTTCCAAACATATTGGTACCTATAACTAAACCAACACTTAAAAATGCAAATTTTGGACCATAAATTTGAGTAAATCCATATGATAACAACATTAATAAAACAAAAATTGTTGATACAAATAAAATATCGTTTTTAATTAGACTTGATTTACATAAAAAATCATAAATAAACCACGAAGCAAATAAAGAAAGGACAGAAATTATTATTGCAGTTGAAGGAAGCATATTTAAAATTTTTTTATCTACCATTAATATTCCAGGTCTGTAGTAATAGATTACTGCAAGTAATAAAATTCCTGTAATAAAAGTTAGATAACTTTGCCATTTAAAAATAACTAAACTTCTTAAATAATTAACTGGGGGAGAACTTTTCAATCTTGTTAACTTATAATAATAACCAGAATGCATCAAATATCCTTCTGCATCTATTTCTTTTTTAGAAATATTTTTATTTAATTTATTGTCTAAATAATTAAATAGAAAGCTATTTCCTACCCATAATATTGCAAATAATACATGACCCCATCTTAAAACGAGTTCCAACCATTTCATTGAATAAGATAAAACTTCCATTAATATTTAATTTTATCTTCTTTCTTTTCCCAAATTTTAAATGCTTCTAAAGCTTCGTCTCTATGCATTTGATACATCTTTATTTTTCTATTTTTTAAATCTTTGTTAATTTCAGAATAAATAAATGAATCATCAAAATCTATGGCCTTTGCGTCTATTCTGGTGTTTGCATAAAAAACATTTTCAATTCTAGACCAATATATTGCAGATAAGCACATTGGACATGGTTCACAGCTTGAATACAAATCACATCCAGAAAGATTAAAAGTATTCAGTTTTTGGCATGCATCTCTAATTGCAACAATTTCTCCATGCGCAGTTGGATCATTGTTCATAGTTACTTTATTGGCGCCTTCCGCAACAATCTTATTATTTTTTACAATAACACTTCCGAATGGCCCTCCTTTGGTTTTCGCACTTTCAATTGAAAGCTCAATAGCTCTTATCATGAATGGATTTTTTTTAATCATTCTAATTTTTTTTAAGTTCTTTAATACTCAGTAATATATTTTCAGCAGTAGCTGGGGCGTCTAATTTTGGTATTTTTTTATAATTTGAAACAGATGATATTGCATCTTTAATCGCAAAAAATACACTCATTGCAAGCATTAAAGGTGGTTCACCTGTTGTTTTAGATTTATTAACAACATCTTCAACATTTTTTCCTTTTTTATAAATTTCCACATTAAATTTTTTTGGGATATCACTTACTGCTGGAATTTTATAAGTCGAAGGAGAAAAAGTAGTTATCTGTCCATTATCATTCCATTTTACCTCCTCCATAGTTAACCATCCTTGACCTTGTACAAATCCTCCTTCGATCTGGCCAAATTCAATCGCTGGATTTATTGCATTTCCTGCATCATGTAATATATCAACTCTTTCTAAAATATTTTCACCTGTTAATGTATCGATTGTCACTTCTGACACTGCAGCTCCATAACAAAAATAATAAAATGGCCGTCCAGTAAATTTTTTTTTATTAAACTTAATTTTTGGAGTTGAATAAAAACCTGATGATGAAAGTGAAACCCGACTTAAGTATGCTTCCATTACAATTTTTTTAAATTCAAAAGATCTATTTCCAAATATAATAGATTCATTTTTGTATATTGGCTCTTCTTTGCTAAAAATCTTATATTTATCCTTAATAAATTTTTCTAAATTTTTTTTTATCTTAAAGGTAGCATTAAGTGCAGCTGCTGCATTTAAGTCAGTAGTTGAGGAAGCGGCACTTGCAGAAGTATTTGGAACCTTAGCTGTATTTGTAGAGGAGATTTTCACCTTTTCATATGGCAATCCTAATGAATTTGCTACAACCTGTGCAATTTTTGTATGAGTACCTTGACCCATTTCTATACCTCCATGATTTAAATAAACACTTCCATCAGTATAAACATGAACTAAGGCGCCTGCTTGATTTAAATGTATTGTTGTAAAAGATATTCCAAATTTTACAGGTGTAATTGCAATTCCTTTTTTTTTTATTTTATTTTTAATATTAAATTTTTTAATCTCATTTTTTCTTTTTAAATATTTTGCATCCTGTACTAACTTTTCAAATAGTTCATTAATTATATTATCTTGGATTTTCATCCCATAATGAGTGATATTTTTTTTATTTTTTTTATAAAAATTATTTTTTCTTACTTCCAGAGGATCCTTATTTAAAAATCTAGATATATTATCTATGATATTTTCAATAGCCATCATTCCTTGATTTCCACCAAAACCTCTAAAAGCTGTAGATGTTGATGTATTTGTTTTACAAAGATAGTTTTCTACTTGCAAATCTGATAAATAATATGCGTTATCTATGTGAAGTAACGCACGCTCATTTATTGCATAAGATAAATCAGGTGACATTCCGCATTTAGAAGCCAATTTTATTTTAAGTCCTTTAATTATTCCTTTATCATCAAATCCAACTTCATAATCTGAAAAAAATTCATGTCTCTTACCAGTTAAAATAATATCATCATCCCTATCTAATCTCAGTTTAACTGGTTTTTTTGTCTTATAAGCTAGAAGCGAACAAATAGCTGCAGTCATAAAATTTGTTTCTTTTCCACCAAAACCTCCACCTATTCTTCTAACAAGAACAGTTATAGAATTACTTTTTTGATTAAGCATTTTTGCAATAAGCTGTTGAGTTTCAGACGGATGTTGAGTAGAGCTATAAACTGTCATTTCATTATCTTCTTTAGGAATTACAAAAGCTACCTGACCCTCTAGATAAAAATGTTCTTGGCTACCCGTAGTAAAATTTCCTTTTAAAGTATGTTTTGATGACAAAATTTTTTTTTGAGCATTTCCTTTAGTAATTTTTCTTACATCAAAAAGTAAATTTTTCTTATCTAATGAATCTTTAAGAGTTATAATTGGTTCATATTCTATATAATTTATTTTAGCTTTTAAAACCGCTTTTCTTGCTAGTTCAATACTAGTTGCTGCAACTGCAAATATTGGTTGTCCAAAAAACTCAACTTTATCTTTTACAAAAATTGGGTCACCATCAAAAACCGGACCAACATCGTTACGGCCTGGTATATCTAAATAATTAACTACTGAAACTACGCCTTCGCTATTAATTACTTCATTTAAATCAATTTTTTTTATTTTTGCATAAGCTTTTTTACTCCAACCTATTGCTCCAAAAAGAGTATCATATGGTTCCTTTATATCATCAGTATACTCAGCAGTGCCACTGACATGCTTATATGAGCTATCATGAGGTCTTATTTCGCTTATATAATTATCACTATTTTTCATTGGTAAACTCTAAATAATTTTTTTGTTTTGGTTTCTATAAAAAATTTTATTAATAAATTTTCAGCAACTTCTAATCTATAGTTTTTTGAGGCTCTCATATCAGAAATAGGATTAAAGTCTTTTTTTAATAAATTTTTTGCTTTTTCAAATATGTCTTCTGAAAATTTTGAATTTTTCAAAAAATTCTCACAATTTTTTGCTCTTTTTGGAATTTCTGCCATACCTCCATAAGCAATAGTCACATCCTGAATTCTTTGATCTTTAATTTTTAAGTTGAAAGAAGCACAAACAGATGAGATATCATCATCAAATCTTTTTGATATTTTATAGGCCTTAAAATTATGATTTTTATAAATAGGAATAATAATAGATTTTATAAATTCCCCTTTTTTTAATTTTGTTTTTCTATATTTGATGAAAAACTTATTAAGATAAATTTGCCTATCACCATTTTTAGTTTGAATTATTATTTTTGCATTTAAAGATAAAAGTAGAGGCAAGGTATCTCCTATTGGGGAAGCAGTGGCTATATTTCCGCCTATTGTTCCAACATTTCTTATTTGAACAGAACCATATCTTCTTAATATATTATTAAAGTCTGGATAATATTTTAAAATAAATTTTTCAACTTCTATAAGAGGAGTTGTGGAGCCAAAAATAATTTCATTATTTTTTATTTTAATAAAATTAAGCTCCTTTATGTTGTTTAAATTAATAATTTTTTTTATTTCTTTTCTATCCTTAGTTACTTTTAATGATAAATCAGTACCACCACTTAAAAAATCAGAATCTGGATTTTTTTGAATTACTTTTTTTAATTCTCCTATTGTTTTAGGAGCAAAATATTTTTTATTTTTATTCTCAATAATTATACTTTTCGAGTGAATTTTTTTTAAAAGATTGATAGTTTTTTTACTATTTTTATAGAATTCATCAAAGTATGTTTTTTTTAAATTTTTTGCTGCATCGATAATGGGTCTATATCCAGTGCATCTACATAAATTTCCAGATATTGCATCTTTAATATCATCTTCATTATTTTTTTTTCTGTTTTTTGACATTGCAAAAATGGACATAACGAAACCTGGGGTGCAAAATCCGCATTGAGATGCATGATATTTTGCCATTGCCTCTTGAACAGGATGATAAGAACCATTTTTTGAAACTAAATTTTCAACAACTATTAGTTGTTTTCCATGCAAAGTAGGAGTGAAAGATATGCAGGAATTAATTGCTTTATATTTAATTTTTTTATTTTCTAATTCTCCTAGCACTATCGTACATGCACCACATCCACCTTCGGCACATCCCTCTTTGGTACCAGTTTTTTTTAACTTATCTCTTATAAAATTAAGTATAGTTTGGTTTGGGTCAGGATTATCTAATTCAATTAATTTATTTTCATAAATAAATTGGACTTTGTTAGAATTCACTTAAGAACCTCTATATGTGGAATAGCTCCAAGGAGAAACGAGTAAGGGAACATGATAATGTTCTTTTGAATTTGAAATCCCAAATCTAATAACCACATCATCTAAAAAAGTTAATTTATCTGATTTCGATATAGTTTTAAAATAGTCTCCAATAAAAAAAACTAACTCGTATTTGCCATTCAAAAAATTTTCTCCTTCAAGTAATGGTTTATCAGCTCTTCCATCTTGATTTAATATTACTGTATTTTTTTTTTCTTTCTTGTTATTATTAAAATAATATAATTCTACCTTAATTCCAGCTCCTGGTTTACCTGAGTAAATGTCTAAAACATGAGTAGTTAATTTTGTCATATGATAAAATATTTATATACAATATTGAGTAATTAATAAATAACAACTAATATAAATTTTCAAAATGATCGATATTAAAAAAATAAATAATCTTGATAAATCTGAATTTTTGTCAATTTTTGGAAATGTATTTGAAAAATCAAAATGGATAAGTGAGAAAGTATTTGATGAAAAACCATTCAAAAATTTAGAATCTTTTATTTCAAAAATAATTGGAATCTACGAAAACAGTGATAATAAAACTATACTAGAAATTCTCAATTTACATCCAGAGCTTGCTGTCGAAAAAAAATTAACTGCAAATTCGGAAGAAGAACAAAATAAAGCTAACTTGAAAGAATGTACACCTGAAGAATTTAATGAATTTAAAAAATTAAATATTGAATATAAAAAAAAATTTAATTTTCCATTTATTATTGCTGTAAAAGGAAAAAATAAAAATGAAATTTTAAATTATTTTAGAAAAAGAATTAATAATTCATTAGATGAAGAATTCCTTGAAGCAAAAAAACAAGTAAAAAAAATTGCAACTTTTAGGTTAGAAGAAATTATAAAATAAACTAATTAATTTGATTTTTTAGAAACATATTTCGCAACTGCTTTAATTTCACTAGAAGAAAGAATGCCATCATATGCTGGCATTACTCCTATTCCGTTAGTTACTGCCATAATTACTGTTTCTAAACTAGGTTTAATAAGATTTAGATTTGGTCCAATATCTCCATTTGATCCAGCATCTGATAAAGCATGGCACTGCGCACAGTTGCCTTTTTCTAAAAATATTTCTTTTCCTAGATTTAATATTTCATCAGCATTTAAAGATTGAGTGAAAAAAAACATAAATAATAATAAATAATTATATAATCTCATGATTTAGTCTAAATTTTTCGATAGTTTCTTTATTTATAATCTACTAAAAAAATATTTTTGTAGCAAGTGTCAATGGTGTAAATTAAATAGAAGTATGAAAATTTTTGATTGTTTTATGTATTTTGATGAAGAAGTTGTTTTGGATTTAAGACTTAATGTTTTAGATAAATATGTAGATTATTTCGTTATTGTTGAAAGTAATTTTACTCACAGAGGTGAAAAAAGAAGTTTAAAATTTAATCATAAAAAATTTGAAAGATTTAAAAATAAAATAATTTATTTAATTTACGATGAAGAACCAAAAAAAATAGAGATGGTAAATGAAAGCGATTCAAAAAAAGAAAAATCAATAAAATATATTTTAAATGCCGCTTTAAGAGAAAATGGTCAAAGAGATCATATAATAAAAGGTTTAGATAAAGCTGATAAAAATGATTTTGTTCTTATCTCAGATGTTGATGAAATACCAAATCTTTCAAATGTCAATTTTAAAAATATAAAAGATAAAATTCTGATGTTTCAGCAAGAAATGTTTTACTACAAATTTGATTTAAAATTACCAGATACTGTATGGTCAGGAACAAAGGCTTGCAGAAAAAAAGATCTATTAAGTCCACAATGGTTAAGAAATATAAAAGATAAAAAATATTCTTTTTTTAGGTTAGATATAATTTTTTCAAAAAAAAAATATAGTAGTATAAAGTTTATTGATAATGGTGGATGGCATTTTTCAAACATTAAGTCGCCAAAAGAAATAGAGCATAAATTAAGATCATATTTACACCATAGAGAATTCGATGAACAACCCTTAACAATCGATGAAATTGATAAAATCATTCAAAATAGACAGGCAATTTATGATTTAAAAGTTGATAAAAGAGTAAATAAAGTTGGAAATGGAAGTAAACTTATTAAGTATAACTTTGAAAAACTGCCTAATTATTTAAAAGAAAATAAAGAATATTATAAAAAATGGTTGGACTAGTTAGTTAGTATTGTATTGGCTCGTCATCAATACTTCTCCATAAATACCAGGTTGCAACAGAGGAATAAGGAGAAAATTTTTTTCCAAGCAAGTTTACAAATTTTTTGGGAGGTAAATATTTTTTTTTATAATTTTTTGATATAGCTCTTAATAAACCTATATCCTGGATAGGCCAAATATTTTCTCTATTAAAAGTAAAAAGTAATATCATTTCTGCTGACCACCTTCCAATTTGTCTTAAAGTTGAAAGATAGGAAATTGCCTCTTCATCATTCATGCTTTTAATTAAATTAGGATCAAACGATTTATTTGAGAATTTAACAGAAAGTTCTTTAATTCCTTTGGCTTTTTGTCTACTTAAACCACATTTTTTAAGTTTTTGAATAGTAATTTTTTTTACAATTTTTGGTTTAATTTTTCCATTACATGCATTTTTAAATTTTTTAAATACTGAATTTGCAGCAGCAACACTTATTTGCTGTCCAATTATGCTTTTGCATAGTGAAAAAAAAATATCTTTTCTTGTGGTTAAAGTTTTATCTCTATATTTATAAATTAAAGTTTTCATTATTTTATCTTTTTTTGACAAATATTTTTTTGCTTTATTCCAATATTTGGGTGGCTTAGTCATGTCTTGGTGTAGAAACTTGTTTTTTTAAGGTAATTTCTCTTCTAAAAATAATTATTGATGAAATGATAACTAAAAAAGCTCCAATTAAAGTTTTAACCGTCGGTACTTCGTCCCAAATAAAAAATCCAAAAAATATTGCGAAAATTAAAGCTAAATATTTTAGAGGAGTTACAAGTGAAACCTCAGAAAACTTATAAGATTGGCTTAACCATAAATTTGCAACCCCTCCAAAAATCCCTATTAGGGATAATAAAACAAAATCTTTAAAATCTGGCATTACCCATCCAAAAGGAATTGTAAAAAAACTTGCTAAAGTTATTGCGGCTGAAAAATTTAAAGAAATTAACCAGATTGGTTCAGTAGTTGATAATTGTCTTATAGCTATAGCAACGTAAGACAAACCTAGACAAAAAATGATGGGGTAAACAAAATAAATATTCAATGCAGTAAATCCAGGTTCAGTAATAACTATAATGCCAATAAATCCTACTACTACTGCTAGCCACCTGTAAAATCCAACTTTCTCACTTAATAAAAAAATCGAAAAAATAGTTGTAAAAATGGGTGCAGCAAATGAAATACTTACTACAGTAGCTAAAGGTAAGTTTCTTAAAGCAATAAATATAGAGATAAGAGCTATTAGACCAGATAAACATCTTAAAAAATGTAATCCAGCTCTTTTTGTATAGTAAAAATTTTTAAGTCTATCCCTAGGAATAATCAAAAAATAAAACACTAAACCAAAGAAACCTCTAAAAAATAGTACCTGGCCTAAAGGATATGAATCTGACCATTTTACAATTAAATCCATTATAGAAAATGCACAAACAGACATAAACATGTACAAAAAGCCTAATTGATTTTTGGAAAGCATAAGAATAACTTTAGTTAAAAAAAAACAATAATCAATGGAAATAGCTGTTTTAGCATTAGGATGTTTTTGGGGACCAGAAATCAAGTTTGGAAAACTTGAAGGTGTTGTTAAAACTGAAGTTGGTTATTGTGGAGGAAATAGTGAAAATACTACATATGAAAAAGTTTGTTCTGGAAATACTAATCATGCAGAAGTTGTAAAATTAGAATTTGATCCTGTAAAAATTTCATATGAAAAAATTTTAGAATATTTTTTTAATATACACGATCCAACAACTCTAAATGCTCAAGGTCCTGATATAGGAACGCAATATAGAAGTGAAATATTTTATTTAAATGATAATCAAAAAAATATAGCTAAAAAAATTATAGAAGAAAATAATTCAAAATTAGCAGGAAGAGTTGTTACAAAATTAAGTCCACTTAAAAATTATTGTAAAGCTGAAGAGTATCATCAAAAATATTTAGATAAATAAATCTTATTATGTCTCTAGTAAGCACAGACTGGGTTGAAAAAAATAACAAGAATTTAAAAATAATAGATTGTTCTTGGCACATGCCAAATGTTTATAGGAATGGATATAATGAATACTTACAATCACATATTGAAAATTCAATATTTTTTGATTTAGATAAAAATTCAAATTTGAATACTGACTTACCGCACATGCTTGTTAATAATAATGAATGGGAAAAAATAGTATCAAATATGGGAATCAATAATAAAGATGAAATAGTAGTATACGATAATTCCGATGTTCTAAGTTCATGTAGATGTTGGTATAATTTTATATATTTTGGACATGATAGTAAGTTGATCCATGTTTTAGATGGTGGTTTAAAAAAATGGAATTCGGAAGGAAAAAAAGTAACGTCAAAAATTCCAGAAATTAAATTAACAAAATATTCTGCTAGAGAGTTAAAAAACTTAGTTAAAAATAAATCTCAAATCAATGATAATATAACAAAACAAGAATTTAAAGTTGTTGATGCAAGAAGCAAAGAAAGATTCGAAGGAAAAGTAAAAGAGCCGAGACAAGGTTTAAGAAGTGGGTCGATACCAAAATCTACTTGTGTTCCTTTTAAAGAATTAATTAATGAAGATCACACGTTTAAAGATAAAAAAGAAATTTTAAAAATATTTAAAAATGCATTGGGACAAGAAATTACTACAAATATAGTTTTTTCTTGTGGTTCTGGTGTAACTGCTTCGGTTTTGGCACTTGCATATTCCTTAATAAATAATAAATATATGCCAACTATTTACGATGGTTCATGGGCAGAATACGGTAAAAAATGAAAAGATCAACAAAAGTAATATCTATAATAATTATTTTTTTCTTAATTATAGCTTTGGTAATTGTAGGAAGAACTATGATTGGAAAACATTTCCAAAAAAAGTTTGGCAAAAGACCTCCTCCTGGAATTATAGTTACCGAGGTAGTAAAAAAAGAATTTTCAGAAAAAATTGAAACATTTGGAACTGCAGTATCAAATAAAACAAAATCTTTCAGAATAAAAAAAGATGATTTAATTGGAGAATTAAATTTAAACAGTTATGTCAAAAAAGGTAATACAATTATTAAATTAAAAAGTGGAAATATTATTGCTCCGTTTGACGGTGTGGTAGGATATACTGGTTTAACTGAAGATATATTTGTTTCTGATAGTATATTTATTATAACTTTGGACGATAATTCAATAATCTATTCAGATATAAAAATTCCTGAAAATTATTCCTCTGTTGTTAAAAAAGGACTTCCAATAGAAGCAAAAGTTTCTAGCTATAAAAATAAAATTTTTACTGGAGAAGTTGATTTCATCTCGAGTAGAATAAATGCTGAAACTAGAAGTTTATTAACAAGGATTAAAATTGCTAACACAAATTTAGAATTAATTTCGGGCTCTTTGCTTGAGGTAAGTGTAAAGTTTAATTTAAGAAGTTCTCTTAGTATACCAGATACTAGTGTAATGATGGAAGGTGAAAAAGCTTACGTATATAAAGTATCAAAAGATAATATAGCTAACAAAATAGAAATAAAAATTGGAACGAGACAAGAAAGTAATATTGAAGTTTTATCTGGATTAAATATTGGAGATAAAATTGTGGCTGAGGGATTAAAAAAAGTCTACCCAAGAAGTAAAATTAAACCTATTGAAAAAGGCTCAAAAAATAGTGAGTCCGATTGGAAGAAAAAAACGTAACTAAATGTTCATTACCGAATTAAGCATTAAAAGACCTGTTGTTTCATGGGTAATGTCTTTAATTTTAATTGTATTTGGACTTTTTGTTTTTTGGAAACTACCAGTAAGAGAGCTGCCATCTGGTCTTCAGCCCCCAGTAGTTCAGGTGCAAGTTGATTATGCTTCTGCTTCTGCTCCTATAATTGACCAAGAGGTAACGCAAGTTTTAGAAGATGTGATTGGTGGTGCAGAAGGAATTAAAAATATTGATTCTAAATCTTCAAATGGAAGAAGTACAATAAAAATTGAATTCGACACAAGTATCGATTTGGATAATGCAGCTAACGATATAAGAGAAAGAGTTGCAAGAGTTGTTGACAATTTGCCCTCGGAGTCAGACCCGCCACAAATACTTAAACAAGCAGCAGGATTCACTACCACAATGTGGTTATCACTTTCATCTTCTACTTGGAGTGATTTAGAACTTGGTGATTATGCTGAAAGATATTTAGTTGATACTTTTTCAAGTGTAAAAAACGTAGGTAGAATTTTAGTTGGTGGACTTAGAGAATTAAGTATTAGGGTATGGGTGGATCCAATTAAATTAGCAGCTAATGATTTAACTGTTCAGGAAGTTGAAAGAGCTTTAAGAGGAGAAAACATTAGATTGCCCGCAGGAACTCTTGAAGCAAATAATATCGATTTAACTTTAAACTTAGACAAATCCTACAATAGCATAGAAACAATTAAACAACTTCCAGTTAAAAAAACTAATAAAAAAGTTGTGGTTTTATCAGATGTTGCAAATATAGAGTTTGGTCCAGTTTCTGAAAAAACTTTATTTAAAGCCCAAAGAAAAGATCAATTAAATTTGAAGACAGTTGGAATTGGAATTTATGCGAGAAGTGGGGCATCAACTGTAGAACTTTCAAAGGAAATTAAAAAAAAAATTGCTGAAGTTAATAAAACTTTACCTGAGGGACTAGGGCTAGAAGTAGCATTTAATAGAGCTACTTATATTGGAGCAGCAATTAATGAAGTTTACAAAACTCTTATAATTGCTTTTGTTTTAGTTGTAATCATTATTTATTTGTTTTTAGGAAATTTAAAAGCTGTAATTGTTCCAGCAATAGCTTTGCCGGTTAGTTTAATAGCTTCATTTCTTGGAATTTACATATTTGGCTTATCAATAAATATTTTTGTCCTTTTAAGTTTTATATTGGCGATTGGTATAATTACTGACGACTCTGTGATTATGACAGATGCTATTTACAGAAGAATAGAAAATGGAGAAAATCCCCTGGTTGCAGCTTATAAAGGATCTAAACAAATTACATTTGCAATTATTGCAACTACACTAATTCTTATTGCTGTATTTTTGCCGCTAATATTTATTGAAGGTATATCCGGGACTCTCTTCAGAGAAACCGCTATAGCATTATCATTCTCTATTGTCGTCTCGTCCTTTGTTGCTTTAACTTTATCTCCAATGCTCGCAAGTAAATTTCTAAATAAAAAAAGTAATAAAAATTTTATAATACGAAGATTTGAAAAATTTTTCTTAGGTTTTTCAAAATTTTATCAAGAAACATTGGAAGTCTTGGTTAAAAAGACAAAAACTATTTCAGTTTTTATTATATTTATAATTATAGCTTCTGTTTTGCTTTTTAATTTTTCAAAAAAAGAACTATTGCCTATGGAAGATAGAGGGGCTTATCTGGTCATTGGTTTTACTGATGAAGGAAGTTCTTTTGAGTACACACAAGAAAAAGCGCAAGTTATTGAAAAAAGACTCATTCCATTATTGCAGGCTGAAAATAGTCCTTATTCACGCTTTATTATGAGAGTGCCTGGCTTTGGAAGTTCTGCTACTTCATATAACAGTTTTATAATTATTGCTTTGCTAGATCATTGGAAAAATAGAAAACAAGATTCTCAAACAGTCATGAGGCAAGCTATTGGTAAAATTGTAACAGTTCCTCAGGCTGTAGCTTTCCCAATATCTCCTCAATCAATAAGAGTTTCAAGTTATAATAAACCAGTTCAAATGGTTATTTATGGAAGTACTTATGAAGAATTAGAAATTATTCAAAAACAAGTAATTAGAAAACTAAGAAAAAATCGAAATTTATCAAGATTAGAATCTGATTATTCTAGAAATAAACCAGAAATAAAACTAATTATAAATAAAAATAAAGCTAAAGATTTAGGTGTTTCGACTGAAAATATTGGAAAAAGTTTAGAAACTCTTTATGGAGGAAAAAGAGTAACTACATTTAACAAATTAGGTAAAGAATATCCTATAATTTTACAACAGTACTTATCAGATAGAAGAAATAAAGATGGAATATCAAAAATTTTTGTAAGGTCCGATACTTCTGGAAAACTTATATCTTTGGTTAATCTTGTGGATTTTAAAGAAGAAGGATCTGCTAAAGAATTAGCAAGATATAACAGGCAAAGAGCAGTTACTATTTCAGCTAATATTTCGGATAATTATACTCTTTCAGAGGCAATTAAATATTTAGAAAATGTAATGATTCAAGTTTCTCCTAAAAGTCAAATTACCTGGAAAGGTAAGTCAGAAGAAATTAAAGAAACAAGTAATGAACTTTTTATCATTTTTGCTTTAGCATTATTGACAGCATATCTGGTTATGGCAGCAACATTTAACTCATTTATCCATCCATTTATAATTATTCTCACTGTTCCTCTAGCAATTTTTGGAGGTTTAGTTTTTATTTTATTTTTAAACAGTTCAATAAATATTTTCTCCCAAATTGCACTTGTTATACTTATTGGTATATCTACTAAGAATAGTATTTTAATTGTTGATTATGCTAATCAAATTAGAACAACAGGGAAAAATATTGAAACAGCAGTTAAAGAAGCTTGCAGTATAAGGTTCAGACCAATTATCATGACCTCTCTAAGTACTATGATTGCTATGATGCCTTTAGTAATTGGAAATATTGGGCCAGGAGCTGGTGAAGGTTCTAGACTAGCAGTTGGTGCTACAATTTTAGGAGGAATGATAATTTCTACATTCTTTACACTTTATGTTACTCCAACAATGTATTTATCGTTAGCAAAAAATACCAAAAGAATAGACGCTGTAGATATAGAGTTAAAAAAAGAACTTCGTTAAAAAATAATATATTTATTTGTACTTAATACATTTTTGCATTTAGCAAGTTGATTTTTATATTTTGAAGATTGTTTCTCTACTTTTTTTGCTATTAATAAAATTTTATTGTTACTTTTATAATTTTTATAATTTCCCCATCCTTCATGATAAGCAATATATTGTCTAAAAACATCTTTCTTAGATATTTTTAATATCTTTGAACTTTTATTTGTATACCAACCAATAAAGTCAACGCTATCTTTAAATCTTGCTCTGGTAGCATAAGGTTTATTATTTTCTTTTTTGTATTGTTCCCAGGTGCCCTTAACTGCTTGAGAATATCCAAAAGAACTCGAAGGTCTCTTATATGGAATTACTTTAAAAATTTTTTGACGTGGAGGTTTTGCTAGCCAATCAAAATCAGACTCCATTTTAATAAAAGCTAGTTGTAAATGAACTGGAGTCCCCCATTTCTTCTCAGTTTTTTTAACGTGCTTATACCAAAAATATCTTTCAGAAAATATAGAACAACCGTCTGCTGTATTTTTTGGGATAGACGAGCAAGCAGAAATTAAAAAAAATACAAGTAATAATAATTTTTTCATTTGTTTTTTCTAATTTTCTCTCTCCATATCCACGGATACTCAAACTTCATATTCCAAAAACCTAACTTGTTCATCTTTGCATATTTTTCATCGATAGCAAATTTTCCTTCTGAATAGTATGGCCAATTAAAAGCGTAACCGTTTCTCACCATAAAAACAGATAAACTTTCATTTTTTATAAAGCACTCACCTATTGATCTTTTGTATTTGTCTTTATTTTTTTCAATTTTACAATTTAGATAACTATTTCCAATTTTTTCAATCAACTTATTCTTGGAGATTTGTCCACAAAAAACTTTTTTATTATTTTCAATACAAGTTTGTTTTTTACCTTTATAATAACTTTCTGGAGCATCGATCCCTCCAAAACGAATTTTTTCACCTTTTATTTTTACAGTATCTCCATCCACTACAATAGCTTTTCCTTCAATGATATTTTTCTCGTCGCAATAAGAAAATGAAATAGAAAATAAGAATATAATTATAAGCCTACTGAAAGTCAGACTTAGCTTTTTCATTAAGCTCATCCATTTTTTTTCTGATGTCATCCTCTGAAATATTGTGATCTTTTAAATCTTCCTTCAATTTTCTAAAAACATCTTCGTCACCAGCTTCAGCAAAATCTGCTTTGATAACAGATTGAATATATTCTTTTGTTTTTTCATCATTATAGCCAAGAATTTTGGATACCCACTCTCCTATATATTTATTCCTTCTAGCGCTTACTTTAAATTGAAGCTCTTGATCGTGTGCAAATTTTTTCTCAAAACCTTTTTGTCTCTCATCAAATGAACTCATTTTTTTCTCCAAAAATTAAATAAAATTAATATAAAAATAGATAATAAAACTCCAATAATATTACCAAATAAGTCAGAAAATTGAAATGATCTGTTTGGTATAATTAAATGTAATAATTCAAGAATTATAGAAATTGAAATTAAATATAAAATAATTATTTTGAAAGTCTTTAAATAACTTATTAAACCCAGAAAAGATAATAATAGAAAAGCATACACATGGTTTGAAGAAACCATAAAATCTGGCGATATTTGTGGTTGTTTTAAAATATCTTTATAAATTAAAAAACCCAGCAAACTTCCTGGATAAATATACAATATTATAAATATAATGTTTAAAATATGAAATATTATTTTTGTCATTTGTTAATTTATCTTATATTTAAATTTAAACTATGAGTCATTTAATTTTAGTTAGACATGGTCAAAGTGAATGGAATATGCAAAAAAAATTCACTGGATGGGTAGATGTTGAACTGACACCAAATGGAAAATTAGAAGCATGTAAAGCTGGTGAACTTATTAAAGAACTTAATTTAAATTTTGACTATTTTTTCTGTTCTTATCAAAAAAGAGCAATTGAAACTATGAATTTAATCTTAAACACTTTAAGAATTAAGAATGACAAAGTTATTAGAGCCTGGGAACTTAATGAAAGACATTATGGTGCATTAACCGGACTTAATAAAGATGAAATGAAAAAAACTATAGGAGAAGAAAAAGTTCAAGAATTCAGAAGATCTTGGGATGTTAGGCCAGAACCTTTAAATAAAAATAACCCTTACCATCCTATTAATATTGAAGCTTATAAAAATATACCAAAAGATAAAATTCCAGATACCGAGTCTTTAAAAGACACCTTTCAGAGAGTAATTCCATATTTTGAAAAAAATATTTTAGATAAATTAAATAAAAATATAATTATCGCTGCCCATGGAAATTCTGTTCGAGCATTATGTAAATATTTATTTAATATAGATAATAAAAAAATTTCAAAATTAGAAATTCCAACTGGAAATCCATTATTAATTAAATTTGATAATAAAAAAAAAATAGAAAAGTCTTTATATTTAGATCAAAAAAGATCAGGCGATTTAATTATATTTTAACTAGTTTGTTATATATTTCTAAATCGGTCAGATGAATAAAATCTTCTTTGCTTTCAAAACCATACAAAATTTTATTTTCTATTGCTTGATCCCAAATTTTTGTAACTGAAAAAGGTATTACTTTTTTATTTTT
>CACKXX010000011.1 GCA_902604265.1 uncultured Pelagibacteraceae bacterium
GTTGGAGCAGGTGTAGCTTTAATGATTATGTTAAATATAACTCACCCTCCAGCAGGTGGTAATCCTATAATTGTAATAATGGGTAGTGTATCTTTAGATTATATAATAAATCCAATTGTTTCAGGTACTATTATTGTTTTAATTTTTGGAGTAGTTTTAAATCGTTTGATTTTAAAAAAAAAATACCCTTTGTAGATGGATATAAAATATAGCGTTGTAAAGTTGAAAGATGGTTCTACTGAAGAAGTAAAAGATTCTGTTTCAGTAGAAGAGCCACTTGAGATGAGTCTTAAATATAAAATTGATGGAAAGTGGGTAATCGATCAATTATCAATTACAATGAGAACGCCAGGAAATGACGAAGATTTAATATCTGGCTTTTTATTTAATGAAAGAATAATAGAAAATTTTTCTGATATAGAAAATATAGAAAAAGCAGGAAAAAAAGTAGGAGATTTTAATATTCAAAATAAAATTATTGCAACCATAAACAATACTAAAAACATAGATATTGGAAAAATAAAAAAAAATTTTATTACAAATTCTTCATGTGGAGTTTGTGGAAAAACTTCTCTTGAAACAGTTGAGGTAATAAAGAAAGATAAATTAAAAATGTCTCATCCTAGAATTCAAAAAGAAATTATTTTAAAATCACCAGCGCTATTAACAAACGAACAATCTGAATTTTCTAAAACTGGTGGTATTCATGCGAGTTCCTTGATAACCGAAAATGGAAAAGTAATTGCAACAAGAGAAGATGTGGGTAGACACAATGCATTAGATAAACTTATAGGTCATTGTCATAAAAAAAAAATAATTGATAATCGTTCTCAATTTATTGCTTGCTCCGGTAGATTAAATTTTGAGTTAATTCAAAAAGGATTAATGTCTAATATTGGACTTATGGCTGGTGTTGGTGCGCCAACAAGTCTTGCTATAGATTTGGCTAAAAGATTTAACATGACATTATTAGGCTTTGTAAAAAAAAATAGTTTTAATATATATACAAATAAAAAAAGAGTTTTATTTTAAACGTATGTCAAAAAATATTAGTAAATTATCTGGAAGAGTAGGTTTAAAAGATAATTTGTTCCAAAAACTATCTGATAGATCTTTAAATTCAAAAAATGATGAAGGAATAAAGGAGCTTGCAGATAAATATCATGTAGGAGTTTCAACTATACATGGAGCTGAAAGCTTCTATGAATTCTTGAGACCAGAACATAGAGCAAAAAAAGCTTTTGTTTGCAATGGAAGCGCATGTATGTGCGCCGGAACACAAGGAAATTTAAAAAAAAAATTACAAGACAAACTAGGAAAAGATAAAGTAGGTGAAATGTTTTGCTTAGGCTATTGTTATGAAAATCATGCATTCCATTACGATGGTGAAAATTATGCTGGAAAAGATATTAATAAAATAGAACAAATCATAAAAGGTGAAGAAATAATTCAAGAAAAATTTATTTCAAAAAGTTTTGCAAAAACAAGTTTTTTAATGGATGATAAGTTATCAGATCTTGATAAATTTAAAGATAAATTAAGTCATTTTTTAAAAACTGATAAAAAAGAAATAATTCAATCATTATTATCTTCAAACCTTACAGGTAGAGGTGGAGCTGGATTTCCAACTGGAATGAAGTGGGATTTTTGTAGTAAAACAAAATCAGATAAAAAGTATGTAATTTGTAATGCAGATGAAGGAGACTCTGGAGCATTTTCTGATAGATATTTACTAGAAGACCAACCATTAAAAGTTATTTTTGGTATGGTGATATGTGGTTATGTGATTGGAAGTGATGAAGGTGTTCTATATATTAGAGGAGAATATCCAAAATCTATTGAAGCTTTAAATGGAAGTATTAATTCTTTAAAAAAAGCCGGATTGTTAGGTGAAAATATTTTGGGATCAGGTTTTTCTTTTGATTTAAATATTTGCATAGGTCAAGGTGCTTATATTTGTGGTGAGGAGACGGCTTTGATTGCTTCTATTGAAGGTAGAAGAGCAGAAGTAGATGTGAGACCACCTTATCCAGTAACTGAGGGATTGTACAAAAAACCAACTGTAGTTAATAATGTTGAAACTCTGGCTGCAGCGAGTGGAATTTTGCTTAATGGCCATGAAAAGTTTGCAGAAATAGGAAATAAAAAATCTGCAGGGACAAAACTTGTATGTTTGGATAGTTTTTTTAATAATCCTGGAGTTTATGAAATTGACATGGGTACACCAATGAAAAAAATATTTTATGAAATTGGTGGTGGACTTAAAGAGCCAGTTAAAGCATTTCAAATTGGTGGGCCTCTAGGAGGAGTTGTTCCTATAAAAGAAATAGATAAACTAAATTTAGATTTCCAAGAGTTTACAAAGGCTGGATTTATGCTTGGGCATGCAAGTGTAGTAAGTATACCTGAAAAATTTAATATGGTTGATTATATTCATCATCTTTTTGAATTTTCTGCTGAAGAATCGTGTGGCAAATGCTTTCCAGGAAGACTTGGTTCGTATAGAGGTAAAGAAATGTTTGATCAAGTAAAGAGTAGAACTGCAAAAATTCCTTTAAAATTATTGAATGAACTTCTAATTACAATGCAAAAAGGATGTTTATGTGCTCTTTGTGGAGCCATTCCTACGCCAATTATGAATATCTTAAAGTATTTTGGTGATGAAATGAAAGATGATATGGTAAAAGAAAATTAATGAGCTCAGAAAAAAGAAAAATTGCTTATATAGATGGTAAGCCTTATGAAATAGGGCCTAATCATACTTCTATTTTAAAATTTGTTAAAAGTTATTTAGGTGAAAAAAAAGTTCCAACCTTATGCGATGATCCAAACCTAGCACCTTATGGCGCATGTAGAGTTTGTTCAGTAGAAGTTGCTTTGGAAAAAGATGGTCCTACTAAAGTATTAGCATCTTGTCATACTCCTGTAGGAGAAAATCAACATATTTTCACAAATAGCAAAGAATTAAAAGATTTAAGAAAAAATATTGTTGAGCTGGTTTTAACAGATCATCCAATGAATTGTAACACTTGTGAGGTTGATAAAAATTGTGAGCTACAAGATGTTGCGAATGATTTAGGAATTAATGATCATAGATACAATAGTCCAAAACAACATAAAGGAATTCCTAAAGATACTTCTCATTCCTATATGAGAATGAATTTAGATAATTGTATAAACTGTGGAAGATGCGTAAGAGCATGTGACGAAATTCAAGGATCATTTGTGCTGACGATGAGCGGAAGAGGTTTTGAATCTAGAATAACAACAGATAATGATATGATGTTTGGAGACTCATCGTGTGTATCATGTGGAGCTTGTGCACATACTTGTCCTACTGACGCTATCTCAGACGTATTTGCTTCTAAATCTGCAGATTATGATAAAAAAGTTAGAACAACGTGTTCTTATTGTGGAGTTGGATGTAACCTGGAAGCTTCTATTAAAGATGGCAAAGTTGTTTCAATAGATACTCCAAAAGAAACTGAAGTGAACGCTGGCCATACATGTCTAAAAGGAAGATATGCATTTGGATTTTATGATCATAAAGATAGACTGAGATCACCACTAATAAAAAGAAATGGAAAATTTGAAGAAGCGTCTTGGGATGAAGCTTATGATTATATTAAACAAAAATTAAATAAAATTGTAAAAGAGGATGGACCAGATGCTGTAGCTGGTATTTCTTCTGCAAGGTGTACAAATGAAGAAAATTATGTTTTCCAAAAAATGATTAGAGCAGTTGTTGGTACAAATAATATAGATTGTTGTGCTAGAATATGTCACTCACCGACTGCTTGGGGAATGCAACAAACATTTGGAACTGGAGCAGCAACAAATTCTACAGAAGATATTTATTTTGCAGATTTGTTTTTAGTTATTGGAGCAAATCCAACCAATGCACACCCGGTAACTGGTGCTAAGATTAAACAACAGGTAATGAAAGGTAAGAAGCTAATTGTTCTTGATCCAGTTACAACTGATTTGGCTAAGTTAGCTGATTATCATATTAAAGTAAGACCAGGAACTAATGTTGCTGTTCTAAATATGATGCTTTATTTTATTGTTAATTCAAAATTATATAAAGAGGACTTCATTACTAGCAGAACAGAAGGTTTCGAAAACTTTATTAAAGAAATAAAGAAATTAGATATTGATCATTTAGCAAAAGTAGCTGGTGTAGATAAACAACAAGTTAAAGAAGCGGCAATTGCTTACGCAACAGCAAAAAATGCTATGGAATTCCATGGACTTGGTGTCACTGAACAAGAACAAGGTTCAAAGACTGTTATGTTGATTGCAGATCTTGCAATGATAACCGGAAATATAGGAAGAAGAGGAGTTGGAGTCAACCCTTTAAGAGGTCAAAATAATGTCCAAGGAGCTGCCGATATGGGCTGTCAGCCACATCAAGGAGCTGGCTATTTTCCAGTTGCAGATAAAAAAATTCAAGATTTTTATTCAGAAAAATATGGAGTTGTGCATCCAACTAAAGCTGGGTTAAAAATACCACAAATTTTCGATGCAGCAATAAATAGAGAAGTAAAAGCTGTATGGATTATTGGTGAAGATGTAGTTCAGACTGATCCTAATAGTGCTCATGTTGCAAAAGCTATGAATGCTTTAGATTTATTGGTGGTTCAAGAAATTTTTATGAGCGAAACAGCTAAACATGCTGATGTTGTGCTACCAGGAACAACTTTCCTTGAAAAAGATGGTACTTTTACTAACACAGAAAGAAGAGTTCAGAGAGTTAATAAAGCAGCAGAACCTCTTAAAGGAACAAAGCCAGATGGATTGATAGTCACAGAAATGATGCAAAAGCTTGGTTACAAACAAAAACCATATGATGCAGATGAGGTATTAGCTGAAATTGCAGATGTTGTCCCATTCTTTAAAGGTATAACAAGGGAAAGGCTTGGAAAATTAGGATTGCAATGGCCTGTAAAAGAAGATGGCACAGATACAAAAATTTTACATGAAAAAGAATTTAAATTAGGAAAAGGAAGAATTAAATATTTTGACTGGAAAGAAAGTACAGAAATAGAAAAAAACAATAAAGATTACCCTTTAATATTAACTACAAGTAGAGTTTTACAACACTACAATGCAGCAACAATGACAAGAAGAACAAAAAATATTAATATTGTAGATGAGGATATATTATTAATTCATCCAAAAGATGCAAAACATAGAGAACTTAATACAGGTGACGTAGCTAGACTTTACTCTGGCAGAGGTGAGGTTTCTTTAAAAGTTGAAGTAACAGATAAAGTAAAAGTAGGTATAGTATTTACAACATTCCATTTCCCTGAACATATGGTTAATATGGTTACAGGACATGGTAAAGATGAGGAGACTATGTGCGCTGAATATAAAGTTTCTTCTGTTGAAGTACAAAAAATTTCAAATAAATTTAAAACTGAAGTAGATACTGAAAAAAATTTAGCGCAGGTATCACGTAATTAAACATTTACCTTTTATGTTATTCAATGAAGTAGGTTGGAATTTTGATAATACTTATTCAAAATTACCAGATTCTTTCATTTCAAAAACATCTCCTATTCCAGTAAAATCTCCTGAATTAACTATATTTAATTATAATTTAGCCGAAGAATTAGGATTAAATTTTTCGTCTATAAAAAAAGATGATTTGTCTAAATTATTTTCAGGAAATTCTCTACCTGAAGGATCAAAGTCTATAGCCCAAGCTTATGCTGGACATCAATTTGGTCACTTTACTATGCTTGGAGATGGTAGAGCAGTTTTAATGGGTGAACATGTATCTAAAAATAATGAAAGATTTGATATTCAATTTAAGGGATCGGGTCAAACTCCTTTTTCAAGAAATGGTGACGGAAGAGCTGCGTTAGGACCAATGTTGAGAGAATATATCATTAGTGAGGCAATGCATTCACTAAATATTCCTACAACAAGAAGTTTAGCGGTAGTTAAAACTGGGGAAGATGTAATAAGAGAAAATATATTACAAGGTGCAATACTAACTAGAGTTGCTTCTAGCCATCTAAGAGTTGGTACATTTCAATATGTTGCTATGAGAAATAATGAAAATGAATTAAGGACTTTGATTGACTATACTATAAATAGACATTATCCAAATATTAAAAAATCTAAAAACCAAGCAATAGACTTATTAAAAGTTTTAATTGAACTTCAAATTGATTTAGTAGTTAATTGGATGCGGGTTGGTTTTATTCATGGAGTTATGAACACAGACAATATGTCTATCTCAGGGGAAACAATTGATTATGGTCCCTGTGCCTTTATGGATGCTTATGATCCTCAAACTGTTTTTAGCTCAATAGATGAATTAGGAAGATACGCTTATTTTAATCAACCAAGTATAACAAAATGGAATTTAGCAAGATTTGCTGAATGTTTAATACCATTAATAGATCCAAAAAAAGAAAAAGCAATTGAGATTGCTACTAAAGTGATAAATAGTTTCGACAAAAGTTATGAAACTAAATGGATTAATATGATGAGAGATAAATTAGGTTTATTTGGTCAAGATCAAAAAGATCAAATTTTAATAATAGATTTGTTAACTTGGATGCATAAAAATAAAGCTGACTATACAAATACATTTTGTTTTTTAATGGATGAAAATTTTCAACATAGCAAAATCTATAATGATGAAAACTTTCTTATATGGAAAGAAAGGTGGAAAGAAAGACTAAAGCTTAATAATAATACGCCTGAAAAGTACTTAAGTTTAATGAAGTCAGTTAATCCCTTAGTTATTCCAAGAAATCATAAAGTAGAAGAAGTATTAGAATCTGCAAATAATAATGATTTATCTCCATTAAAAAAATTAATTAAAGTATTAGAAAAACCATATGAAAAAACAAAAGAAAATATTGATTATCAGTCCCCTGCTCCATCTAGTGAGAAAAAATACAAAACTTTTTGTGGTACTTAATAATATTATAAAACGTAGGGCTCTGGTCTAACTTTATTGCTTAAAACTCTTTCTACTGCAAAATCACTAATATCTATTGTTTGATAAGATCCAGTTGTAATTAATTCAGTTAAAGCTCTACCTATTCCTGGTGCTTGCATTAATCCTCTACCAGTAAACCCTGATGCCAAATAAACATTCTCATATTTAGGATGCTTACCAACAACAGCATTATTATCTAGTTTATTACAATCATAATATCCAGCCCATCCACCTGTTAACTTTAACTCTTCGAAAGCAGGAATTCTCTGTGCAAGAGCAGGCCAAACTAATTCTTCAAAATCATTCCATGCGGGTTCTAAATCTTTTGCATCAAAAACAGAATTTGGTGATCCAGCTAAATATTCTTTACCCTCAGGTCTCCAATAAACGCCTGTTGTTAAGTCTCCAGTTAAAGGCATTTCTGGAATATGTTTTGGGCACTTAACTCTAAATACTGTATGTTTTTGTGGAACTACAGGAATATCATTTAATAATTCCTTGGTCCAGCAACCTGCTGCTGAAATAATAGTTTTTGCTTTTATATCTGAAATATTTTTTACTTCTCCTTTAATAAATTCAGCTCCAAGCTCTATAGCTTTGCTTTTTAAAGCACTGTGGAACATAAATGGATCAATCCAACCTTCGGTTTTATTATCAGTAAAAGTAGCAGTTTCAATTCCTTCGCTGTTAATGTATGGAAAAATTTTTGATAATTCTGAACCTTTAATATTTTTTGTACCTGCCTCACATGCTTTATGGTTTTCTAATGCTCTATATTGCTCTTCAGCATGTTCAGGCCCAAACATCAACAAATATCCATTTGGCACCATGCTGGCCGTAGGATTTGGATTTTTATCAGTTTTTAATAATTCTGGTATTTGAAAAATAAATTCTCTCGCAAATTTTCCTAGTAAAATATTTTCTTTTTGAAAAAACTGTCTTCTAAAACCACCAAGAGATAAAGGGAAAGATGCATTCTTGTAGGTTGGGTCTCTTTCAATAACTTTAACTTTTCTTCCTTCTTTTGACAAAAAGTATGCGCTTGCAGCCCCTATTATTCCACCTCCAATAATTACAACATCATCCATATATAAATATTATAAATTGAATTTATTCATAAATATAACTATGTAAATATGTTATAGTTTTAAATAATGAAAAAAGTAATATGGATAACTGGCGCAAGTAGTGGAATTGGCAAAGCTTTGGCTCTAAAATTCGCAAATGAAAATTGGAATGTTGCAATCTCTGCTAGAAGAGAAAATATTTTAAAAGAAATATCCGAATCTCATGAAAATATTAAATCCTTTCCATTAGATGTTACTGATCAAGAAAAATGTAAAGAAGTATTTGAACAAATTAAAAATCATTATGGAGATGTAGATATCTGTTTTTTTTCTACCGGAACATGGAATCCAAAAAAAGAAAAAGATATAGATGTAGAACAAATAGAAGAGGTTTTTAAAGTTAATTTTTTTGGAACAGTTAATAGTATTAAAGCTGTTGAAGAACATTTCAAAAATAGAATGAGTGGAATAATTTCTATTGTATCCTCTATAGCAGGATATAGAGGATTACCAAATTCAACAGGATATGGGCCTTCTAAATCTGCTCTAAACAACTTAGCTGAAAGCTTATATTTCGACTTTGGAAGGCAAAACGTAAGAGTTTGTTTGGTCTCCCCAGGTTTTATTAAAACACCAATGACAGATAAAAATGATTTTAAAATGCCATTTTTAAAAACACCAGAATTTGCAGCCAATAAAATTTATGATGGTTTGATAAATAAAAATAGTTTTGAAATACACTTTCCAAAAGAGCTTACATTAACTCTTAAGTTTTTTAGTTTTTTACCTAGTAAGATTTACTTTTATTTAGTTAAAAAGCTTACAAAATTTCAAAAAAAAAATTAATCTTTAACAAAAACGACAGTAAGATCTGCAACTCTTATTCCAAATTTAGTCATTTTAGCCCTATTGATTGCAACTTTTTCATTCTGCATAAAAATCCAATCATCAAAAGTGATTTTCATTTCTCTACCTTTTACAGGAACTAACAAAATGTACTCAAATTTAAATGCTGGTCCATAAGAATAACCTTTGGCTGTTCCTACAACATCTCCAGCAGTTCCTTCATAATTATGATCATCAATTTTTGTAATTTGCCATTGTCTTTTTTGAACTTCACCATCATTCCAATTAAATTTTTCATCTAATACTAATTTTTTTCCATCCCATTTACCATTTAGATCAGCTGAAAATTGCCTTGTTACTTTTCCTGATCTATTTTGAAGAACTCCCCAAGCTTTTACATTGCCTGACAAATATTCTTCAATTATTAATCTAGGTTTTTGGTCTTTAAAATCTATTGGCTTCATTTCATTTCCTGTGCAGCTAGTTAATAAAATTGTTACTAGTAATGCAAATATTATCTTCATTTATATTATTTATTACATAGTGAGAATTGAATTAAATCTATATTTTTTGATTTAAAACCTGCCTCGCAATAAGATAAATAAAATTCCCACATTCTTTTAAAGTTTAAATCAAATCCTTGATTTTTAATTAAATCCCATCTTTTGTTAAATTCTTTTCTCCAGATAATTAAAGTGTCGGAATAATGTTTTGCGTATGAATTATACTCACTAAACTTTAACCCATTATCATCTGCGTATTTATATAAACTTTTTTTTGATGGCAGAAATCCACCTGGAAAAATATATTTTTGAATAAAATCTTGTTTATTTTTGTATCTATCGAATAAACTATCATCAATTGTAATTGCCTGTATGGCAACATTGCCTTTCTCCGAAATATTATTTTTAATTATATTAAAATAATTTTGTAAATAGTTTTGACCAACTGCTTCAATCATTTCAATTGATACTATTGAGTCATATTTATTTTGTAAATCCCTGTAATCTTTTATTTCAATATTTACTTTTTCATTTAATCCAGCTCTATGAATTCTTTCTTTGGCAAAATCATATTGTTTTTTTGAAATAGTAATACAATCTAATTTAGCATTATATTTTTTTCCAAAGTATTCTGCAAAACCTCCCCATCCACATCCAATTTCTAAAACTTTACTATTTTCTTTTGGTTTTAAAAGATTAATTAATTTCTGATATTTGTTATTTTGTGCTTCTGATAAAGTTTGATTTTCATTTTCAAAAATAGCACTTGAATAAGTTAATGTTTCGTCTAACCATAAAGAAAAAAAATCATTTCCAAGATCATAATGCTTAGCAATATTTTCTTTACTTCTTTTTTTTGTATTTTTTATAATTTTATTTTTAATAAAGTTTATTATTGGTAAATCTAATATGCCTGAAAACTTGTAAATTAATTTTATGTTTCTTGCTGTTAGTTCAATTAAATTTGTAAGATTATCAGTTTGAAAATAGCCTTGCATATAACTTTCTGCTAAACCAATACTGCCATATCTGATCAATTTGTAATTAAGACCGGGATGTTTGATAATTATTTTTACTTTAAGCTCCTCTTTGAAATCTCCAAATTTTAAAACATCACCCTCAAAGTTTGTTATTTCAAGATAACCATGTTGAATATTTTTAAGAGTGCTAAAAACAATTGTATCAGAAATTTTATTTATCATTTTTAATTTTCAAAACTTATATTATTTTTAATTTTTAATTTTTTTTTTATGAATTTTATACCTTTAATCCATAGTTTAAATGCTTCAAAATGTATTGCGGCAATAATTTTAAAAGTCATCAAAGGGTGTTTTAAATATGATAAAAATAGGTTTTTATTATTTAGTTCAATTCTACTTCCGTCTTGGGAAGCATATAGTAATTTTCCTTCTTCGTCATATTGATCGATAATAACTGAAATTTTATCACCGGGTTTTAAAATTTTAAAGAAATATGTACAGTTCATTTCAATAAATGGAGATACATGAAATTTTTTTTTACAAGTATGTTTGATTGTATTTTTATTTTCTTTATTTTTAAATATATAAGTATGTTGCTCATCAAAAGTATTTTTAACTTCGTACAATATTGAAATTAATTCAGATTTTTTATTATAAATAAAAAAAATACTTAATGGATTAAAAACAAATCCAAAAATTCTTGGATAGCATAAAAGTTTAATTTTAATATCCTGTGTATCTATTTGATTATCTTGTAGATTTTTAATGACCCATTCTTTAACCGATGTTCCATCTCTTGGACCATGATCTTCATCATAAAAACTAACAATATTAAACTTATTGTATGAAAAAATTTTTAAAGTCTTATCTAATAAATTAATTTCGGATATATCAATTAATATTGAAAAAACTTTATATTTAAAAAAATGTATTTTCGGTTTAAATCTTTTATGAATTACAGTTCCATTATAAATTGAAGAATTTTTAATCATTTATACTTTTTATCATATTAATAGAGGATTTAATTCCATCTTCGTGAAAGCCATAACCAAAATAACTTCCACAAAACAAGATGTTTTTTTTATTCTGCAAAGTATATAATTTTTTTTGATTATCTAGGGAATTTTGATCAAAATAAGGATGAGTAAATTTAACTTTTTTTAATATTTTTTCTTCAGAAATTTTCATGAAAGGATTTAGTGTTAAGAATATATTTTGTTTACACTTTAAATTTTGCAAAAGATTTAACCAATATGTAATTGAGTTTTTTTCAGTATTTTTTTTATCTAAACATGAATTCCAAGAAGACCAAACATTTTTATTATTAGGCATAACTTCTTCGTCTGTATGAATAACTGCTAAATTTTCTCTATAATTAAAATTTGATAAAATTTCTTTTTCTTCTTTTAACGGTTCATCAATTAAAGAAAGCGCTTGGTCTGCGTGAGTTGCCAAAACTACTTTATCATATTCAAAAAATTCATTACTCCCTCCATAATATATTTGTACACTTGAAGGTGATCTTTTTATTAAATTAATATTATAATTTTTAAAATATTCTCCACTTATTTTTGATAAAATTTTATTAACGTAAGTTCTGCTTCTATTTGAAACGGTATACCACCGAGGTCTATTTTTTAACTTGAATAATCCATGATTTTGAAAAAATTTTAAGAAAAACTTTAATGGCATTTCGCTTGCCTCATAATTGGGCATTGACCAAATCGCTGAAACCATTGGTATTAAATGATATTCTATAAATGGTTTGGACATTTTTTCTTTTGATAGAAACTGGCCTAAGGTAATTTTTTCACTATATTCGTTTATTTTATCACAGCTTTTATAAAAACTAATTATATCGTAAAACATTCTTAAAAATTTAAAATTAAATAAGTTGGATTTTTTTGCAAAAATTCCTTTTAAACCTTTTCCACAGTACTCAAAATTTGTATCTTTAACATTAACTGAAAAAGACATATCACTTTTCTCAATTTCAATTTTATTTTCATTAAAAAAATTTATTAAATTTGGATAAGTTTCGTAATTAAAAACAATAAAACCTATATCTAATGAAATTTTTTTTTCATTAATTAAGACATCAATAGTATGAGAATGACCTCCAAAATGATCATCTTTTTCGAATAAATCTACACGATGTTTTTTTGATAGATAATAAGCTGCACTTAAACCTGATATTCCCGATCCAACAATTGCTATTTTCATCAATTTTAGTGATTTTCCTTAGGTAATAAATTAAATCGTTGTGCCAAACTTAAAATATTTTTAACATAGAAAATAAATATCTACCAACTAAATTAATAGTTTCATTTTAAAATAGTACCAAATTAAATAGCTAGATTAGTGAGTTTTAGCTATTGAGGCAATTTTGTCTTTAAGAGCTAATTTTTTTTTCTTTAAGGCTCTTAAGCTAACCCAAGAATCTGAAGTTCTATCGTTAAGTCTTGCTTTTGTTATTTTTTTAATTTGGATATCTACTTGTTTTTTTTCTTTTGATAAGTCTTTAATTAAAGACATTACTATTTATATCATAATTTTAAAAAAAAATTTATTATACAATAAATTATTTTACAATTTTACGGTTAAAGAATTGCATTAAAACTGCTGATAAAACAATTGTACCTCCGACTAAAACAACTAAGGGTGGAGTTTCGTTTATAAATAACCAAGCCCAAAGAGGTCCTAATACAGCTTCGGTTAGCATAATGATTCCAACTAGTGCAGAAGGAGTAGTTTTTGCACCAATTGTGATGAATATAAATCCTAAACCTACTTGAAAAAAACCTGCAACAAATCCTAAAAATATATCATGTGAAGAAATGATAATTTTTGTTGAAAATAAATATCCTATTATGATAGCACCAATGCCGGCAATTAATTGAAGTGGTATCATATCTACGTTTGGATATTTTCTTACAGTTAATATCAAAACAGCAAAGGAAATTGGCATAACAAAAGCAGCAATATTTCCAATCATTTGTCCAGGGGTTAAAGAGCTTCCAAGCATTAAAAAAATCCCAAAAAAAGCTAAAAAAATAGAAGCTAAAGTTAGCTTAGAAATTTTTTCTTTAAGAAATATATATCCAAATATGGCTAGAAATATTGTTTGAGTTTGAATAATAAAATTAGCATTCGCTACAGTAGTATTATACATTGCAAAAACATATCCTGCATAACCAAAAGACAAAACTATACCGCCTAAAAAACCTGGTAAACCAGCTTTATATATGGATCTAAAAAAATTTTTTTTATGACTTATTGTTAAAAAAACTAAAACAACAATTGAAAAAAATATAGACCTCCAAAATAGAATTTGCCAAAGATTTGCTCCTTCAAATGACTTAACAATCAATCCTCCAAAACTTAAAGTACATGCACCTAAAAAAACTAAAAGTGGACCTGGAACCTTATTTAAGAAATTCATCTAATTTGACCTAAAATATTTTGTGTTTCAATTTCATACAGTTTATAAAGCCTTTCTGCTTCATTCAGTTCGACTGATTTAAATTTGATTTTTGACCCGGGAGTTAGTTGAGTCAATCTATCATAATCAGCAGATATAACTATTGCAATTTTTGGATACCCTCCAATTGTACCATGATCGGACAACATAATTATTGGATTTCCATCTGGAGGTACTTGAATAACTCCTTTTATTAATCCTTCAGATTTAATATTCGCCTCAGCTATATTCTCAATCTTTTGGCCTTCAAGTCTCATTCCCATTCTATCAGTAAGCTTGGACACTATAAATTCTTTTGAAAAAAAAATTTGTTTCGCTTTTTCTGAAAAAAAATTAAAGTTTGTACCTTTTAAAACTCTAATAAATTCAATTTTAGAATTAAAGTAATCAATTTTATTACTCTCTGACAAACTCTCGTTTTTGTTTATATATATTTTCTGATTTACTCCAAATTTTTCTCCATCATTTGATCCAATTTTTGCTTTTGTATTTACTGAACAACTTCCCCAAATGTATTCTCCAGTAAAACCATTTTTAATCGAAAAATATCCATAAACTGATTTATTTGTAGATATAATATCTAATTGATCTCCATCTTTAAGTTCAAAAGTTTTATAGCACGATCCTTTCTCGATTTTTGAATTTTTTCTTAAAATATTAAAAGTTACATTTCCTGTAATTACGCCTGTCACTTTTCCTAATTTTAATTTTATTAATGGTCCTTGATAAGCAAATTCTAATGATGCTTCTTTTAGTTTGTTTCCTACTAATTTGTTACCAATTAAGTAATTTCTTTTATCCATAGAACCACTAAAGGGTATTCCTATGTGATATTGATTGCTTCTACCTAAATCCTGCAAAGTAGAATGAATGCCTGGTCTTATAATTTCAAAATATGCTTTATTCATTAAATTTCAAATATTCTTCTTTATTAATCCTATAAAAAACAACTCTATCTCCTGGATTGATTATTAAAGGATTGCTCTCATTAAATTTATCAAAAACTTTTATTGGAGTGTTTCCAATAATGTTCCATCCACCTGGACTTTCAAAAGTATAAATATTGCAGAATTGCTCAGTTATTCCCACAGACCCCTTGGGAACTTTTACTCGTGGCGTTTCTAATCTTTCTAATCTTATCTTTGAATCTATATCTCCAAGAAAAGGCATACCAGCAATAAAACCTGTCATATAGCAAAAATATTCCTTATTTAAAAATGATTGAAGAATTTCACCTTTTTCAATCTTTAATTTTTCTGATAGTCTTTTTAAATCTAAAGAGAATTCATCATCTAAGCAAATAGGTATTTTAATTATTTTTGATTTATTGTTTTCAGTTTTTTTTATGTCTAAATTTATTATTTTTTCTTTCAAACTTTGAAAATTTATAATTGATAAATCATATGAAATAATTAATTTATTATATGATGGTGTAATGTTTGTTACTCCTTTCAAATCTAATTTTTGTAAATTTTTAAAATATCTAATTACATTTGAATTGATTTCTCTATTAATTTCATCGCCAAAATCGCAATATAAAGCTGCGTCACCAAGATTTAATATATTTTTTAACATGTCATGTTATAATTCAAAATTATTACTATGGAAATTAATATAAATTGCGATTTAGGTGAGAAATCAAAACATCATTCAAACCATAACGATCCTAAATTATTAGATATTGTTAACTCGGCGAACGTTGCCTGTGGATATCATGCTGGTGATGATCAATCTATGAATCAGGTTATAGAAATATCAAAAAAAAATAAAGTTAGTATTGGTGCCCACCCTTCTTTTAATGATCCAGAGAATTTTGGAAGAAAAAGAATGAATTTATCCACAAAAGAAATAAGAAAGTTAATTATTGATCAATACGCTATTTTACAAAATATAGCCTCTAAACATGGAGAAAATGTTACTCATATTAAGCCCCACGGTGCATTAAATAATATGGCATGTGAAGATATTGAGCTCGCTAGCACTGTAGCAAAAGCAATATATGAAATAGATAAAAATTTAATTTATTTAGTTCCTACTGGATCTAAGATGGAAATAGCTGCAAAAAAATTAAATATGAATATTGCTTGTGAAATATTTGCAGATAGAAACTATGAAGACGATGGTAATTTAGTTTCAAGATCCAAGCCACATGCATTAATTACAAATCCTGAAGAAGCAAAAAAGCATGTGTTAAGTATGGTAAAAAATCAGGCTATAAATTGTCACAGCGGGAAACAGATACCTTGTGAAATAGATTCTGTCTGTATACATGGTGATAATGAAAGTTCATTAGCTACAGCAAAGTCAATAAAAGAAAATTTGATAGAAAATGGACTTAAATTAAAATCTTTAAATACTATGAAAAAATTTATTTAGATATGAAAAAAATTTTCCTTACTCTATTAATAATCTTTTTATCAGTTGTTAATTCTTATGGAGCCAGCTCATCTTCGGATAGAAAAGTTACATCCAACTATGATAAAGCAGTTAAATTAATTAAATTTGCAAAAAAATATGAGAAAAAAGGTAAAATAGATAAAGCAAATAAAAGATATGAAAAAGCGCTCAAATTATTATTAAAATCTAATAAAGAAAAACCAAATAACGCTGATATTTTAAATTACTTAGGATTTACAACAAGAAAACTTGGAGATTTTGAAAAAGGTGAAAAATATTATCTTGAAGGTTTAGCCATAGAGCCAGACCACATAGGTATTAACGAATACCTAGGTGAGTTGTACGTAGCTACTAATAGAATTGATCTAGCTAAAGAAAGACTAGAAATTTTAAAAACTTGTAATTGTGAAGAATATCAAGAATTAAGACAAGTCATTGATGGTAAAAAAAAATCTAAATATTAATCAATAAATAAATTTATATGCATATTGTTGAAGCTTTTGGAAGAATATTTATTTCCACACTTTTTATTGTAGAAGCTATACGAAAAATTTTATTTAAAGAAGAAACTATTTTTTATATGGAAGAATATGGTGTTCCAGAAATTTTATTTTATCCATCGATAATTTTCGAATTAGTTTTTCCAATATTATTAATTATTGGATATCAAACAAGAATTTCTGCAGTTGCAATTTTTATATTTACTATAGTTGTTACGGTAATTTTTCACAACGATTTTGAAAGCCAGACTCAATTTATGGCGCTTTTAAAAAACTTATCAATAGCAGGTGGACTTTTAATAATTGCCTCTAATGAACCCAAAATTTGTACTTTGGATTATTATTTGAAAAGTAAACAATCTTAATTATTTAAATTTTGTACCATTTGCTCTGGTAGCCATAAAGCAATTTCAGGAAAAATAATTATCATTATAACTGCTAAAATCATTAATAAAAATAAAGGGAAAGCACTTCTTGCAATGTATCCCATGTCTTTATTTGCCATTCCTTGCAAAACAAAAAGATTAAATCCTACTGGAGGTGTAATTTGTGCCATTTCAACTACAACTACTAGAAATATACCAAACCAAATCATATCAAATCCTGCTTGTCTAATCATAGGCTCTATTATTGCCATGGTTAAAACTACAGCAGATATTCCATCAAGGAACATTCCCAAAATAATATAAAAAATCATTAATACAAAAATTAATAAATATGGAGAAAGCTGCATGCTTTCTATCCATATTGCTAAATTTCTCGGAAGACCTGTAAAACCCATTGCTAAAGATAAAAAAGTTGAACCGGCTAAAATAAAAGCAATCATACAGGAGGTTTTTGTTGCTCCCAATAAAGATTCTTTAAAAGTTTTAAAACTTAGACTTTTTTGAAAGTAAGAAAGAATAAGAGCTCCAACAACTCCTAAAGAAGCAGCTTCAGTAGCTGTTGCAAGGCCAGTATATATTGAACCAATCACACCAAGTATTAAAAGTATTACAGGAAGTAGTTGTTTTGATTTTTTAATTTTATCTAAAAAAGAAAATGTTTCATATGCTTTTGGCATGATTTTATTATTTATTAATGACCAAATGATTACATATGACATAAAAATTAAAGCTATCATTATCCCAGGAATAATTCCGGCTATAAATAATTTTGCAATAGATTCTTGGACTGTCACACCGTAGATAATTAAAATAATTGAAGGTGGTATCAGCAAACCTAATGTTCCTGAGCCAGCTAAACTGCCAAGTAAAATTTTTTCAGGGTACTTTCTTTTTCTAAGTTCGGGAATCGACATTTTTCCAACTGTTGCAACTGTAGCGGCTGAAGATCCTGAAATTGCTGCAAAAAGTGCACAACCTACAACATTAACATGGATTAAGCCCCCAGGTAACTTTTGCATCCATGGGGACAAACCTTTAAACAAATTTTCAGATAATTTAGTCCTGAATAGAATTTCTCCCATCCATACAAAAAGTGGTAAAGCGGTTAATGTCCATGAAGATGAGGTGCCCCAAATTGTTGTTGCCATTGCATCTCCAACCGGTCTTGAGGTAAAAAGCATCATGCCTATTGCAGATACTCCAATCATGCTTATTGCAACCCAAATTCCAGTTCCTAAAAAAAATAACAAAACGGTTATAAAAAAAATTGTTAAAAAAATTTCATCCATTGGCTTTATTTAAAATTGTTAAAATAAATTTATGAAAAATACATATAAAAAAAACGGACGAACCTATTGCCACACTTGTTTGCGGTATCCAGATTAATATTTCATCAGCCCCTTCACTTCTCTCTTGAAATTTATAAGAAATAATAAGCATTTTAACAAAATAAAATGCTAAGTATCCTGAAAAAAAACTAGCAATAATCAAACACCAGGTTTCTAGATATTTTCTTTTTAAACCAGAAATTTTTTCTAAAAAAAGTGTTATTCTTATATGGCCCCCTTCAGTAAATGTATAAGATAAAGCAAAAAATGATGATGCTGCCATACAGTACCCTGAATATTCTGCTAATCCTCTTATATAAAAACCAAATATTCTTGAAGCTATTCCAATTAAAATAAAAACAGCTACCAAAATTAAAAAAAAAGCAGCAACGTGCCCAGAAAATTTATAAATACTTTTAAGATTATTATTTAGTTTAGACATATAAAAAGGCCGTTTAATTAAACGGCCTTTTTAATTATATTAATTTTATTTGTATGCGGCAAGTACACTAGCACCTCTTGAGCCAGCTTTTGCCTTCCACTCATCAGCCATAGTAGCTCCAACTTTTTGAAAATGTTTTTCTAAAGCTGAATTCACTTTGCCAACTTTCATACCTGCGTCTGCAAGGGCTTTTTTATCTGCTACATTACCTTTTTTAGATAATTCCCAACCTTTTTTTTCTGCTACTGCAGCTTCAGACATAACAAGTTTTTTAGTTGCTGAATCTAACTTGTTCCATGCATCTTTATTTACAATCACCATATTTTTTGGAAACCATGCGGCAATATCATAAAAATAACCAACACCATTTTCCCAAATTTTACTATTTTTGCCTGTAGTTGGTGATGTAATCATGCTTTCTACTGCTCCAGTTGAAAAAGCCTGACTAATTTCAGCAGCTTCAATTTTTGTTGGTGCCATTCCTGTTAACTCGGCAATTCTAATTGTTGCAGAATTGTATGCTCTGAACTTAAGTCCTTTAAGATCACTAACACTGTTAATAGCTTTCTTACTATACAATCCTTGCGCAGGCCATGGTACTGCATATAAAAATACCAAACCTTTTCCGTCTAAACCTTTTACAATTTCTGGTTTTGATGCATTATAAAGCTTCATTGCATCATCATAAGATGTTGCTAGGAAAGGTTGTGAATCTACTTCCAGTAATGGATCTTCTTTACCTAAAGCTGACATAAATCTTTCACCTATTTGAGCTTGTCCTGTTCTTACAGCTCTGAAAATTTCTCCACCTTTAAAAAGAGATCCTCCCGGATGAGTAACTATTGTTAGTTTTCCTCCACTTTTTTCAGTTACATTTTTTGCAAATTCAGTTGCATTAGCAGAATGAAAATTCCCAGCTCCATAAGCAAGAGCCATGTCCCATTTTTCTGCAATAGCAATGTTAATTGACAAAATTAATGAAACTAAAACACTTATTAAATATTTCATGAACTTCATTTGTCCTCCATTTTTTTTTATCTTATTTCATAATGTATTAAATAATTTATCAATAAAAAAATTATACTACTTTTAATTGAATTATTTTAAATATCGAATATTATATTTCTACTTTGTTACAAGAATTACTTATATTAGCTCAAATTATTTTTATTACGATTATCTTAACAGCAGATAATGCAATAATCATTGGTGTCATTTCAGCTAATTTTATTCCAAAAAATAAAAAACAAATAATTTATTGGGGTGTTGCTGGTGCTTTAATTTTTAAAATTATATTTGCTCTTTTTGCTACTCATTTATTTAAATTCTACTTTATAAAAATACTAGGTGGTCTACTTTTAATTTGGATAGTAAATGATTTGAGAAAAGACCTCTTTGAAATTAAAAAGATAAAATCACCAACCAAAAAATCTAAAGAACCTTCATTTGCACAAAGTGTTTATAAAGTTTTGTTTGCAGACATAATGATTAGCTTTGATAATGTGATTGGGGTGGTTGGTGCAGCTAAAGGCTATTTTGGATTTATGATATTTGGTCTTGTCTTATCTGTTGTTCTTACTGGAGCTCTAGCTACTTATCTTGCTAGCTATATTCAAAAACATATTTGGATAGTTTATGTAGGTTTAATCTTTATTTTATTAGTCGCAATTCAGTTAATAATTGGTGGTCTTGCAGACTTAGAAATTTTAAAAATAAATGAAAATTTTTTAAAATATTTTTAATAATTATTGAGATTCATTTTTTGCTTCCATATCGTCAAGTCTTTCACTAATTGACTTAATTTTATCACATAGTGAAGAACAAATTAATTCAAAATCTTTTTTTAAATTTTTTACTTTTGAAAAATTTGACCTTTTTAACTCAATTTCAATTAACAAATAAGTTGCTTCTTCATTATCGGGCTCTAGTAGTAAAGTTGTATTTAAATTTTTTTTTTCCTCTATTTCATTTTCTTCAATATTATAAATCTTTGCTAGATAAAGATAAGATTTTGAATGTTTTGGATTAAAAACGATACTTCGTTGAAGTAGAAATTTTGAGTCTTCGTATTTTTCTTTTTCAAATAAATCTTTTGCTTTACTAAAATAACTTTCATTTGCATTTACAGAAGTAATAAACAAAGATAGAATTGCAACTAATTTAATTATTAATTTCATATTTATTATTTCTATATATTATTTATCATAATTATCTTAAATATTTACAAATTATAAAACTTTCTTTTGAATTTTTTCTACTAGCTAATGGTTTAAAAACTTTACTTTCTTTAAATATTTTTTTTGCCTCGCTTATTATTTCATTAAATGTAGATCCCATAAATATTTTTGATATAAACTTTCCGTCATTTTTTAATGTCTCTTTTGAAAATTTCATAGCATCCATACATAATTCACCTGTATAGATTGAGTCTAAATTTTTATTACCAGTGGTATTCACAGCCATATCTGAAATCACAACATCTACTTTTGTTCCAAAATAATTTATAATCTTTTTTTTAAAAATATCATTTGTAAAATCACCTTTTATCTGATGAATATTATCAATTTTCTCAAAGTCAATAATATCTATCGACGCAAATTTTCCACTCTTAATATTTTTTGAAACATATTGCGACCAGCTTCCTGGAGCAGCACCAAGATCAATAATATACATTCCGTTCTTAAAAATTTTAAATTTTTGATCAATCTCTTGAAGTTTATAAACTGCTCTCGCTCTGTATCCTTCTAATTTTGATTGTCTAACATAAATATCTCTTCTTTGTTTGATTATCCAATTTTTAGAAATTTTATTTTTTTTCAACTAATTATTATACCTTAAACTTTTAGTAATAGTTTTGTTTGTTAAAGTCTTAATTTCAATTTCAATACTTTTGTCTATTCTCATATCTTTATTATTTTTCCATAAACCAGCAGCTAAATGCATAATTCCAATTTTATAATTTGGCAAATAAGGTTCAACAAATGTTTGATTTTGTTCATCATATTTAGGTAATAAGTTGCTTGCTATCCAATTACAATTTAAAGGTAAAAATTCTGTTTCTACTTCATCGATATAAACACTCATATTTATTGCTAAACCTTCCGAACCAAAAATTTTTCCAGAGTTTAAAGTTATTTTTAAATTTTGTTGCCAACTATTCCAACAAGTTGATTTTTCTTCCAATGAAAAAACTCCTATATTTATATGAGGAGCAAAAGCGAGCTTTCGAGCTTTTTCTAATCCAATATTTGAACTTATGGCATGCTTAAAATTTTGAGATTTGATTATTGCAAATTTACCAAATAGCCATTTTACTTTTGACATAATTTTATATCCAGGACCCATTGTTTGAGTTATCCCTAATTTTCCGTTTTCACATGCTTTAAAGTATAGTTCTATTGATCGCCAATCATTTACCCATGCATCACAATCAATCCATAAATACTTTTTATATCCAGGAAAATAATTTGGTAAAAAGGCTCTTGATACTTGACTTTTGAGCCATTCTTTTTCTCCAACTTTATAACCTGGTACATCTATATCCCATTGAGCTTTTTTTATTTCTTTAACTTTTTTTAATAGAATACTTTTTTGCTCAATTGACAATCCTGCATCAAGTATACATATATCTACTTCTTTACTTTCAGAAAATTTTAAAATTGAGTCTACTAGTTCATTTAATAAGTCAAAATAGTTTGAATCTGCTAAGGAAACTATTGTATTATTTTTCATCTATAAAATATCTTCGTGCTCTTCATTTGAAATATTTTGTTCTTTGATTTGTTTTTTCATATTATTATAATGCACAAGGCTTATTGGTATCATTATAAAGTATATTAGCCCTGATATTACTATTGCATTAAAAGTATATATTAACAATAAACCAAAATATAAAACTACTGCTAGCAAAAGGAATATTGTCATACTTCTAGGAACAGATATTTTTTTTAATGCATAAGTTGGAACTTTGCTAATTAATAAAATTGAAATTGTTATAAATATAATTGGAACAAAAAAATCATAATTGATATTTAACATTTGAATATCGCTTAAACTATAAATCAATGGCATCAAAACTAACACTCCACCTGCTGGTGAGGGAACTCCTTCAAAAAAATTATCCCTCCAAGAAGGTTCTTGTCCAGAATTAACATTAAATCTTGCTAACCTTAAAGCTACACAAACAACATAAATTAAACAAATCAGCCAACCAACTCTTCCTAGCTCGTTTAGCTTCCAAAAATACATTATAAATGCTGGTGCAACACCAAAGCTGATTACATCAGTTAATGAATCTAGTTCTTTTCCAACCTTAGAGGTTCCTTGTATAAGTCTTGCAATTCTACCATCCAAACCATCTATAATTGCAGCAACAATTATTGCAATAATAGATAAAGTAAATTTTTCATCAAAAGCAAATTTAATTGAACTCAGACCAATGCATACTCCAACCAGAGTAAACATATTAGGTAAAATTACTCTTGTCTTTTTATTACTAACTATTTTAAAATTTTTTTTTTGTTGTTCCATTTATTATTTTTTTGCTAACAATGTTTCTCCTGCAATTGTTTTTTGATTGACTTTAACTAATGGGGTATAATTTTCAAAATAAACATCAACTCTACTTCCAAATCTAATCATTCCAATTCTTTCTCCTTGTTTAAGTTCTTGTCCTTCATGAGTTTCATTAACAATTCTTCTTGCAATTAGTCCAGCAATTTGGACTGCTATAATATCATCGCCGGAACTGTTTTGAATTTTAAAATAATTTCGTTCATTTTCTTCGCTTGCTTTATCAAGTGATGCATTAATAAATTTCCCTGGTTTATAAACAATCTGTGAAATTTTTCCCGAGCAAGGAGTTCTGTTTACATGACAATCAAATACATTCATAAAAATACTTATTTTGGTAAATTTTTTATTTTCAAGTTCAAGTTCTTTTGGACCGTTTGTTTCTATTACTTGTAGTACCTCTCCATCTGCTGGGCTCGTGAGATAATTATCATCATCAATTGAAACTCTATCTGGGTCTCTAAAGAAATAATAAACCCATATTGATAAAACAAAACCAACAAAACCTAAAAATCCATGAATAAAATATAAAATTATAGTTGCAACTATAGATATTAGTAAAAATCTATATCCTTCACTGTGTATTTTTGGAAAAATTTTTTCTAGCATATTTATTTCTTTTGATAATTTTTAGGTTAATATGTATATAAAAACTCGAAATTCAATTACTTAGATACATCTAAATATGAGCAAAATTAAGGTAAAAAACCCAATTGTCGAACTAGATGGTGATGAAATGACCAGAGTCATATGGGAGTTCATTAAAAAAAAATTAATCCTCCAATATCTCGATTTAGGAATTGAATATTATGACTTAGGTATGAAAAGCAGAGATGACACTAACGATCAAATTACAATAGACTCTGCAAAAGCTATTAGAAAAAATGGAGTTGGAATAAAATGTGCTACTATAACTCCTGATGAAGCAAGGGTACAAGAATTCAATTTGAAAAAAATGTGGAGATCGCCTAATGGAACTATAAGAAATATTTTAGGTGGAACTGTTTTTAGAGAACCAATAATATGTAAAAATATTCCAAAATTGGTTCCAAGTTGGACTAATCCAATTTGTATAGGTAGGCACGCATTTGGAGATCAATATAGAGCAACTGATTTCAAAGTTCCAGGTAAAGGAAAATTAGAAATTAAATGGACATCAGAAGATGGAAACGAAAAAAAAGAATTTGAAGTATTTAATTTTCCTGGACCAGGGGTTGCGTTATCAATGTATAATTTAGATCAATCAATAAAAGATTTTGCTAGAGCTTGTATGAATTATGGACTTAATAGAAAATGGCCAGTTTATTTGTCAACAAAAAATACAATTTTAAAAAATTATGATGGTCGTTTTAAAGATTTATTTCAAGAAGTTTACGATAAAGAATTTAAAGTAAAATTCAAAGAAAGAGAAATAACCTACGAGCATAGACTTATAGATGATATGGTAGCGTGCGCAATGAAATGGAATGGAAATTACATTTGGGCATGCAAAAACTATGATGGAGATGTACAATCTGATACTGTTGCTCAAGGATTTGGTTCTTTAGGTCTTATGACTAGCGTTTTAATGACACCTGATGGTAATACTATAGAAGCAGAAGCTGCACATGGAACTGTTACTAGACATTACAGACTTCACCAACAAGGTAAAGAAACATCAACAAATCCAATAGCATCTATATTTGCGTGGGCAAGAGGTCTTTATCACAGAGGTAAAATTGACAATAATGAAGAATTGAAAAAATTTGTAAAAACTTTAGAAAAAGTTTGTATTGAAACAGTTGAAAGTGGCTTAATGACAAAAGACTTAGCAATTTTGGTAGGCCCATCAAGCAAATATCTTACAACAAATCAATTTCTAGATGTAATTGATGGAAATCTTAAAAAAAGTCTAAATTAAAGATTTAATTTGGTCTATAGCATTGTCTATTTTCGAGCTATCTGTTCCACCAGCTTGGGCAAAATCTGGTCTTCCTCCTCCTCCTTTTCCTCCTATAATTTCAGATCCGATTTTAGCTAATTGAACAGCATCATATTTTTTTGTAAGATTTTCAGTAACACCAATTGCTAATCCGATTTTTTCATCTTTAATAGCAAAAACAACTATAATACCTTCTGCTAATTCTTTTTTTCCATTATCGACTAATTTTCTTAAGTCCTTAGGAGGCAAATCTATTACTTTTTGAAATCTTACTTTGATATTATTTATAGTTTTATCATTAATAATATTTTTTGATTTATCGCTTAAAGTTGATTTAACTAAAAGTTGCTCATAATGTCTTGTTAAGTCTTTTATTAAAGTTT
>CACKXX010000012.1 GCA_902604265.1 uncultured Pelagibacteraceae bacterium
AGGATTAGAGGAGGAAAGAATTAAATATTGGTTAAGCCAAGGTGCTCAGCCTACAACAAGAGTAGCAAGAATTCTTGGTGAAAACAAAATGATGGAAATGCCTGCAAAGGGTAATAATCCGCAAAAAGCTATACCAAAAAAAGATAGAAAAAAAGAAGAAGGAGAAGCAAAAAAGTGAAGCTTCAACTGATACTCCTAAAGCAGAAGAGAAAAAAGCTGATGCTCCTAAAGCAGAAGAGAAAAAAGCTGATGCTCCTAAAGCAGAAGATAAAAAAGCTGATACTCCAAAAGCAGAAGAGAAAAAAGCTGATACTCCAAAAGCAGAAGAGAAAAAAGCTGATGCTCCAAAATCTGAGGTAAAAAAATAAAAATGTTGTTTGCTCGAATATTTACTCTTTATCCAGAATTTTTTCCAGGACCTTTAGGAAAAGGTCTTTATGGCAAAGCATTAGCTGAAAAAATATGGAAACTAGAAACAATAAATATTAGAGATTATGCAACTGACAAACATAAGACAGTTGATGACACTACTTATGGTGGAGGATCTGGAATGTTAATTAAGCCAGATGTTCTTGCAAATTCTTTAGACAAAAATTTGAAAACTAAGGAAAAAATTATTTATTTAAGTCCTAGGGGTAAATTATTTAACCAAGAAATGGCAAAAAAAATTTCTAATGAAGAAACTGTCAACTTGATATGTGGACATTTTGAAGGTGTAGATCAAAGAGTTATAGAATCTAGAAATATAGAAGAAGTAAGTATAGGTGACTTTATATTGTCTGGTGGTGAAAGTGCTGCATTTGTTATGTTAGATGCCATCATAAGATTATTACCTGGGGTACTTGGAAACGAAACATCAACGGAAGAAGAAAGCTTTGAGAATGGACTTTTAGAGTATCCTCAATATACAAAACCTCAAATTTGGGAAGAAAAAACAGTTCCGGATGTATTATTATCTGGCGATCATGCTAAAATTAAAGACTGGCGTTTATCTCAATCTGAGGCTATAACACGCGACCGAAGACCTGATTTGTGGCAAAAATATAAAAAGAATTAATTTGATAAATTTAAACATGAAAACTATTGAAGAAATAAACATTGCAAATGTTAAGAGAATTTCTGCAGAAAAAAAACTTCCAGACTTTTTTCCCGGCGATATAATTAAAGTGGGTGTTAAGATTACAGAAGGAAAAAGAGATAGAATTCAATATTTTGAAGGTGTTTGTATAGCAAAAAAAAATAGAGATTTAAATTCATCATTTACAGTAAGAAAAATATCTTTTGGAGAAGGAGTTGAAAGAACTTTTGCTTTATATAGTCCTATTGTGAATTCAATAAAGGTTATTAGATCTGGAAAAGTTAGAAGAGCTAAACTTTATTATTTAAGAGATCGAACAGGTAAATCAGCTAGAATTACAGAGAAAATAAAAAAGAAAATAGGTATTGATGTTGAATCGAAACCTGAAGAAGTTACTGAAGAAAATTTAGCACCAGTTGTTGAAGAAAAAACTGCAGATAAACCAAAAACTTCAGAAGAAAAACTAGAAAAACCTAAGGCTGAAACAAAAAAAGAAGAAACTAAAAAAGATACTCCTGAAGAAAAAAAATAATTTTTTTCTAAATGCCATATACAATTTACGATAAAATTTGGAACGAACACCTTGTTCATCAACAAGAAGATGGAACTTCATTACTTTTTGTTGATAGACATTTAATTCATGAAGTAACTAGTCCTCAAGCATTTGAAGGTTTAAGAAGTTCAAATCGAAAAGTAAGACAACCCAAACTTACTTTAGCTGTAGCAGATCATAATGTTCCGACAACTGATAGAACAAAAGGAATTTCAGATAAAGAGTCAAAAATACAAGTCGACACTTTAGATTCAAATTGTAAAGAATTTGGAATTCAGATTTTTGGAATGAATGATAAAAGACAGGGAATAGTTCATATAATTGGTCCAGAACAAGGTTTTACTCAACCTGGAACCATTATTGTTTGTGGTGATAGTCATACAGCAACTCATGGAGCATTTGGAGCTTTAGCTTTTGGAATTGGAACTTCAGAAGTCGAACATGTATTAGCCACACAAACTTTGGTTCAAAAAAAATCAAAAAACTTTAGAATTAACGTAAATGGAAAATTACCTATTGGAGTAACTTCAAAAGATGTAATTTTGCAAATTATAGGAAAAATTGGAACGGCTGGAGGTACAGGTTACGTAATTGAATATGCAGGTGATTTAATTTCTAATTTAAGTGTAGAGAATAGAATGACCATTTGTAATATGACAATAGAAGGTGGAGCAAGAGCAGGTTTAATTCAACCCGACCAAAAAGTTTTTGATTACTTAAAAGATAAACCAATGTCTCCAAAAGGAGATAGATGGGAAAAAGCTTTAGAATATTGGAGTAATCTTAAATCTGATGAAGGAGCAAATTTTGATAAAGAAATAAATTTAGAGGGAAAAGATATTAAACCAATGGTTACTTGGGGAACTTCACCTCAAGATGTAGTTACAATTGATGGAAAAGTACCAAACCCAAAAAATGAAACTGATCCAGATAAAAAAAACTCAATAGAAAGATCATTAAAATATATGGGTTTAAATTCCGATGTTTCAGTTAAAGATATTAAAATTGATAAGGTTTTTATTGGCAGCTGTACGAATGGTAGAATTGAAGATTTAAGAGAAGCAGCAAAAATATTGAAAGATAAGAAAATAGCAAAACATGTTAATGCAATGGTTGTTCCAGGTTCAGGACTAGTTAAAGAAAAAGCCGAACAAGAAGGGCTAGATAAAATTTTTATAAATTCAGGTTTTGAGTGGAGAGAGCCAGGATGTTCTATGTGTTTAGCAATGAATGCTGATAAATTAAAACCAGGTGAAAGATGTGCCTCTACTTCAAATAGAAACTTTGAAGGAAGACAAGGACGAGGTGGTAGAACACATTTAGTTAGCCCAGGTATGGCAGCAGCAGCTGCAATTTCAGGAAATTTAGATGATGTTAGAAAGTATCAAAATTAATGCAAAAGTTTAATAAACTTACTAGTATTCCTGCATATCTACCAATAGTTAATATTGATACAGATATGATAATTCCTAAACAATTTTTAAAAACAATAAAAAGAACTGGTCTTGGAAAAAATTTGTTTTTTGAAATGCGGTATGATGACAAAGGGAATGAAATAAAAGATTTTGTTTTAAATCAAAAACCATTTAACCAGTCTAAAATTTTAATTGCTGGAAAAAACTTTGGATGTGGCTCTTCTAGAGAGCATGCGCCATGGGCATTGCTTGATTTTGGAATTACATGCGTGATTAGCTCAAGTTATGCAGATATTTTTTATAATAACTGTTTCAAAAATGGGATACTACCAATTAAAATTAATGAGGAAAAAATTAAACAAATTTCTGAGTATTCTTTAAGAAAAGAAGAGATTAAAATAGATTTAAATGAGCAAAAAGTTATTTTTGGAAATAATGAAATTAAATTCGACTTAGACCAATTTAAAAAAAAATGTTTGCTTGAGGGATTAGATGATATTGCACTATCATTAGAAAAATCTGAAAAAATCGAATCTTTTGAAAAAAAATTAAAATCATCTAAACCATGGATATTAAATGATTAAAGTTAAAAAAAGAAAATTTTTATTATTACCAGGTGATGGAATAGGACCAGAAGTTGTGGGAGAAGTTAAAAAAATTATCCAATGGTTTAACAAAAATAAATCATTAGATTTTGAAATAGATGAAGATTTAGCTGGAGGAGCTTCATTTGATAAACATGGAACTCCTATTACTGATGAAGTTTTTTATAAAGCCTTAGAGTGTGAAGCCGTAATTTTAGGTGCAGTAGGAGGTCCTAAATGGGATGATGTAGAGTTTTCAAAAAAGCCTGAGAGAGCTTTATTAAAATTAAGAAAAGAACTTAAACTATTTGCAAATTTAAGACCAGCAATATGCTTTAAACAATTAGTGGACGCCTCAACTCTTAAACCTGAAATTGTTTCAGGATTAGATATTATGATTGTTAGGGAGCTTACAGGCGGAATTTATTTTGGTGAACCAAGAGGAATTAAACCAATTGATAACGGAGAGAGAAAAGGAATTAATACTCATAGTTATACTACAAGTGAAATTCAAAGAGTTGCAAGAGTTGCTTTTGATTTAGCCAAAAAAAGAAAAAATAAAGTGACATCATGTGAAAAATCAAATGTAATGGAAGCAGGTTTACTTTGGAAAGAAGAGGTTCAAGAACTACATGATAAAGAGTTTAAAGATGTAGAATTAAATCATATGCTTGCTGATAACTGTGCTATGCAATTACTTAGAAATCCTAAACAATTCGATGTGATAGTTACAGATAATTTGTTTGGAGATATGTTATCTGACCAAGCATCTATGTTAACTGGTTCTTTAGGTTTATTGCCATCCGCATCTTTGGGAGCAAAAAATAAAGATGGTAAAATTAGAGCAATGTATGAACCTATACATGGTTCAGCGCCTGACATAGCCGGACAAGGTATAGCGAATCCAATTGCAACAATATTAAGTTTTGCGATGGCTTTAAGATATTCCGTTAATTTAGATAAAGAAGCAGATGCACTGGAAAAAGCTGTACAAAGCGTCTTGGATGATGGACTTAGAACTAAAGATATTTTGTCCAAAGGAACAAAAGAAGTATCAACATCTAAAATGGGTGATGCGATAATTTCAAAATTGCAATAACTAATCAATTATTCTAAAGTTATAAAATGCCAATTTATAATGCTCCAATAGAAGATATGATGTTTCTTTTCGACAAGTTAAGAAATAATAAAAATTATAATGAAATAGAAAAATATAAGGAAGTTAATTCTGAATTAGTAAAAAATATATTAGATGAAGCTGCTAAAATAAATCAAAACATAATTTTACCTCTTGCTAAATCTGGAGATGAAAATCCTACCGTTTTAGAAAATGGAGTTGTAAGAACTCCTCCAGGTTATAAAGAGGCATATACCAAGTTTATAGAGGATGGATGGACATCTCTTTCATGTGATCCTAAGTATGGAGGACAAGGCATGCCTAAAACCGTAAGTGCTTTTTTCGATGAAATGCTTTCATCCGCAAGTCTCTCTTTTAAGCTATACAGTGAACTAAGTATAGGTGCATATAATTGCATTCATCATCATGCAACTGAAGAAATAAAAAATAAATATTTGCCCAAAATGGTTGAGGGAAAATGGAGTGGAACGATGTGCTTGACAGAACCAGTTTGTGGAACAGATTTGGGACTATTAAAAACAAAAGCTGAGGAACAATCTGATGGAACTTTTAAAATCAATGGTCAAAAAATATTTATTACTTCAGGAGATCATGATCTAACAGAAAATATAATTCATTTAGTTATAGCTAGAGCAACCGACTCTCCAAAAGGTACAAAAGGCATAAGTTTATTTTTAGTTCCTAAATTTAAAGTAAATAATGATGGATCAATAGGATCTAGAAATGGAATTTCAACAGGATCAATTGAAAGTAAAATGGGAATTAAGGGCTCAGCTACATGTGTATTAAATTTTGATGATGCAGTTGGATATATGATAGGACCAAAGAATAAAGGACTTAATGCTATGTTTACAATGATGAATTTAGAAAGAATTGTTGTTGGAATTCAAGGGCTAGGTATTTCTGAAATTGCTTATCAAAATTCTTTAAGTTACGCGAAAGAAAGAAAGCAAGGAAAAGCAAATAATAGTAAATCTACAAATGGTGCTGATTATATAATTGATCATGCTGATATTAGAAAATCTTTATTAAATATGAAGTCTATAATTGAAGGAGAAAGAGCATTGTGTTTTTGGTTATCTCAACAAACAGAAGTGAGTCTTAATCATAAGGATGAAAAAGTTAGACAAGAGGCATCTGACTTTGTTTCATTAATGACTCCAGTGGTCAAAACAATGTTTACAGATTTAGGAATGGAAATAACAAGTGAGGCAATGCAAGTTTATGGAGGCTATGGTTATACAAAAGATCAAGGTATTGAACAATTATACAGAGATAATAGAATTACACCAATCTATGAGGGGACAAATTCTGTTCAAGCTGCAGATTTAGTATTTAGAAAATTAGTAAATAAAAATGGAGATATAATTAATAAATATTTAAACATGATTAAAAGTGAATGCAATATTAAAGACGAAAAAATTAAACCCTTTATTAAAGATTTAAATGTTCATATAGAAATAATAAATAATTTTACATCATGGATCAAAGAAAAAATTCAAAACTCAAAAGATGATGCCAGTGCTGCATGTAATGATTATTTAAAGGCGTTGGGATTTGTTTCAATAGCACATGCATGGATAAAAGTTTTAGAGGTTAGCTTTAAAGATTATGATAGCAATAAAGGTTTTTATGAAGATAAAATCCAAACTGCAAAATTTTATTTTAAAAGAGTGTTGCCCAGGGTAGAAAATCATTTTAAAACAGCCGCTACCGGAAGCGAATATATAATGAATTTTAATTTTAAATAATTATGAATAATTACGAAAAAAATCTTGATAAAAATGATGCAAATTTTGTTCCACTAACACCACTGAGTTTTTTAGAAAGAGCGAAAGATATTTATCCAAACTATGAAGCTCTAGTGTATGAGGACAAAAGTTATACTTGGACTGAAGTTTACAAAAGATGTATAAAGTTTGCCAGCGCATTAGAAAAAATTGGAATTGGTGAAGGTGATACTGTTTCTGTAATGGCATTTAATACTCCAGAAATATTCGAAGCCCATTATTCAGTTCCTATGACAGGAGCAGTTTTAAATACAATCAATAGTAGATTAGATGCAAAAACTGTTGCATATATTTTAGAACATAGTGAAGCAAAAGTTTTAATTGTAGATAGACAGCTTCATTCAATTATTGAAAAGGCATTAGATCAAATTAAATCAAAACCAATAATTATAGATATTCAGGATAATTTTGCAGACCAGTCTTTATTAAAAAAAATTGGTGATAAAGAATATGAGGAATTTTTAAACTCAGGAGATGATAATTATATTTGGAAAAGACCAAAAGATGAATGGAAAGCAATATCTCTAAGCTATACTTCAGGAACAACTGGAAATCCTAAAGGTGTGGTTTATCACCATAGAGGTTCATATTTGATGTCTACCGGAAGTGCAGTTGCATGGAACATGCCAAATAGATTAAATTTTTTAACAGTTGTACCTATGTTTCATTGTAATGGGTGGTGCTATCCATGGACGATTCCAATGTTAAATGGAAAAACAATATGCTTAAGGGCCATAGATATAAAAAAAATATTCGAATTAATAGAAAAACATAAAATTACTCATTTTGGTGGAGCGCCAATTGTTTTAAATATGATAACTGGAGCAGCTGAATCTGATAGAAAAAAATTAAATCACAAAGTTTATGTTTTAACCGCAGGAGCCCCTCCTCCAAGTATAATATTTAAAAAAATGGAAGCATTAGGATTTGAAGTAATGCATGTTTATGGACTTACAGAAACTTATGGACATATTTTGCAATGTGCTTGGAATGATGAATGGAATTCTTACGATGAAGATAAAAAAAATGAAATTAAAGCTAGACAAGGAGTAAGGTATCCAAATACAGAAGATGCTATGGTTATGGATCCTGAAACAATGAAACCTGTTCCGAAGGATGGAAAAACAATTGGAGAAATTATGATAAGAGGAAATATTGTAATGAAGGGCTATTTTAAAGACAAAGAAGCTACAGAAAAAGCAATGGCAAATGGGTGGTTTCATTCTGGAGATTTAGCAGTCACTAATCCTGATGGTTATATAAAAATAAAAGATAGATCTAAAGATATAATAATATCTGGTGGAGAAAATATTTCTTCTATTGAAATTGAAAATACTTTAGCCAAACACCCATCTGTCTCTATTGCAGCTGTTGTTGCAAAACCGGATGAAAAATGGGGAGAGGTTCCTTGCGCATTTATTGAAAAAGTAAAAGATAAAAATGTTACTGAAAAAGAATTAATAGATTTTTGTAAAGAAACTTTAGCAGGCTTTAAAGTACCTAAAAAAATAGAGTTTTGTGATCTACCCAAAACATCAACAGGAAAAATTCAAAAATTTGAGCTAAGAAAAAAGGCTAAAGAATAATAAATTTAAAAAATATGAAAAATTATTCAATAGCAAGATCAAGAAGACTTAGAAGTACTCCTTATACATCAAGAATTGAAAAGCAAGGTGTCACTGCTTATACATCTTATAACCATATGCTTTTACCAGCAGCTTTTGGCTCTTTAGAAGATTCATATCACCATCTTAAAGAAAATGTACAAGTTTGGGATGTTGCAGGGGAAAGACAAGTTGAAATTTCAGGAAAAGATTCTGCAAAATTAGTTCAGTTAATGACTTGTAGAGATCTTTCAAAATCTAAAGTAGGAAGATGCTATTATTGTCCAATTATAGATGATAAAGCAGGCTTAATAAATGATCCAGTAATTTTAAAACTTGCCGAAGATAGATGGTGGATTTCAATAGCAGATTCAGATGTTATTTTATTTGCAAAAGGTTTGGCAATTGGAAAAAAATTTGATGTTAGAATATTTGAACCAAATGTTGATATATTAGCAGTACAAGGGCCCAAATCATTTAATCTTATGGAAAAAATATTTGGGAAAAAAATTACAGAAATGAAATTTTTTGGTTTTGATTATTTTGAATTTGGTGGAGCAAAACATTTAATTGCTAGATCAGGATGGTCAAAACAAGGAGGTTATGAAATCTATGTTGAAAACACAAACTCAGGTCTTTCCTTATATGATAAATTATTTGAAGTTGGTAAAAGTTTTAATATTAAAGCTGGATGTCCAAATTTAATTGAGAGAATTGAAAGTGCTTTACTTTCATATGGTAATGATATGGACAATAATGATAATCCACTTGAGTGTGGATTAGATAGATATGTTAATCTAGATTCAGAGATTGATTTTCTCGGAAAAGAAAAACTAAAAGAAGTTAGCAAGAAAGGAATTAACAGAAAGTTGATGGGAGTAATTATTGATGCAAAAGAAATAAATGTTTCAAAATCAATTGAACTTATTAATGAAAAAAATCAAAAAATAGGAGAGCTAAGATCGGGTACTTATTCACCACATTTTAAAAAAGTGATTGGTATTGCAATGTTGGATAAGCCTTATTTTGAAGTTTCACAAACATTTAAAATATCAATAAATGATAGTGTTTTTGAGGGAAAAGTTTGCGATTTACCTTTCATTTAGTATAACTAAATCATCATGAATATAGCAATAGTAGGTGCAACGGGAAATGTTGGAAGAAAAATAATAGAAGTTTTGGAAAATAAAAACTTTCCGATTTCTGAATTGTATTTAATTGCTTCATCAAAAAGTTCAGGACAAAAAATTAATTTTAAGGGTAAAGAACATACTGTTATAGATTTAGAAAAATTTGAATTTTCAAAAGTAAAAATTGCTTTTTTTGCTGCAGGAAGTGTTGTAGCGGAAAAATGGGCTCATAAAGCGGCTGAAAAAACTATAGTAATAGATAATTCAAAATTTTTTAGAAAAGATCCGGATATTCCCTTAATAGTACCCGAAGTGAATTCGAAAGAACTGTCTCATGTTAAAAATAAGAATATAATCGCAAATGCAAATTGTTCGGTGATACCACTTGTTGTTGCGCTAAAACCTTTGCATGATTTATATTCAGTTAAGAGAATTGTTGTATCAACTTATCAATCTGTTTCTGGAGCAGGCAAAGCTCCAATGGATGAGCTTTTATCCCAGACTCAAGATTATTTTAATAATAAAAATTTAAAATCTGAATATTTTACAAAACAAATAGCTTTTAATATCATTCCACATATTGATAGTTTTTTAGAAAATGGTTACACCAAAGAAGAACAAAAAACTTCTGATGAAGTAAAAAAAATTTTAGATAAAAAAATTAAAATTACATCTACTTGTGTAAGAATACCTGTTCTTGTTTCACACTCTATAAGCGCGAACGTTGAATTTGATAAAAAATGTAATTTAGAAGAAATTAAAAATGTTTTATCTTCATCTCCAGGATGCAAGGTTGTTGATGAAAAGAGAGATGGTGGATACATGACACCCGTTGAGGCAGAAAACAAATATGAAACATTTATTTCAAGAATAAGAAAAGATGACTCTCAATCAAATACTATAAACTTATGGATAGTTTCCGATAATTTACTTAAAGGTGCTGCATTAAATGCAGTTGAAATTGCTGAAACCTTAATTAAAAAAAATTTATATGAAAGATAAAAATCCTTTATCACCACATATACAAATTTATAGTTGGCATATATCATCTTTAATTTCAATTTCTCATAGAATAACAGGAATTATAAATATAATTATTGTAACTCTAATTTGCTTTTGGGTATCACTTTTACTTTTAGGAAGCTCGAATTATGAATTAGTGCAGAATTTTTTTGAAACTTATATTGGTAAATTTTTTATTGTTGGTACAGTTTGGTCTTTTTCTTTTCAAGCGTTATGTGAAATTAGACACTTATTTTGGGATTTGGGATATGGTTTTGAGCTAAAAACTTCAAATATAACTGGTCTAGCAGTTATCTTTGGATCTTTTATTTTAACAATTTTAATTTTAGGAAAAAATATAATTTTATGATTAGTGCTACAAAAAAATGGATTTTTTTAAAAGTAAGTTCAGCAATATTTGTTCCTTTAATATTATGGTTTTTACTTAATCTAGTTTCTTTTTATGACAAATCATATGAAGAAGTATTATTATTTTTTACTAGTCAGCCATCAAAATTTATTTTCTCATTATTTATTATTTTTGCTTATTTTTATTCTGCACTAAGTATTAGCGAGGTTTTTGAAGATTATATTGAGAATGAAAAATTAAAAAATGTCGCAAACAAATTGCTATATTTGTCTGCTATAATAATCCCTATATTAACATTATTTTTATTATTTAGATTGAGTTTATGAGTTCATACAAAATTATCGAACATGAATACGATGTAGTCGTACTTGGAGCTGGAGGAGCAGGTTTGAGAGCCGCAGTTGGCCTTAGTGAGGCTGGATTAAAAACTGCCTGTATATCAAAAGTTTTTCCTACACGAAGCCATACTTCAGCAGCTCAAGGAGGTATTTCTGCAGCCCTAGGAAATATGGGAGAAGATGACTGGAGATGGCATATGTACGATACAGTCAAAGGCTCAGATTGGTTAGGGGATCAGGACTGCATTGAGTATTTATGCAAAGAGGCCCCAAGAGCTGTTTTAGAACTAGAAAGATATGGAGTTCCATTTAGTAGAACAGAAGATGGTAAAATTTATCAAAGACCTTTTGGAGGAATGACTAAAAATTATGGTAACGAAACTGTTCAAAGAACTTGTGCGGCTGCAGACAGAACTGGTCATGCAATATTGCATACTATGTATGGGCAAGCATTAAAGCACAATACAGAATTTTTTATTGAATACTTTGCTTTAGATTTATTAATGAAAGATGGAGAGTGCAAAGGTTTAATTGCTTGGAATTTAAATGATGGAACTATTCATAGATTTAGATCTCATATAACAATTATTGCAACTGGCGGATATGGAAAAACATATTACTCATCCACATCTGCTCATACTTGTACAGGTGACGGAAATGCTATGGTTTTAAGAGCTGGTTTACCTTTGCAAGATATGGAATTTGTCCAATTTCATCCAACAGGAATTTATGGTCATGGTACATTAATATCCGAAGGTGTTAGAGGTGAAGGAGGTTATTTATTAAATTCCAAAGGAGAAAGATTTATGGAGCGATATGCTCCTAAGGCTAAGGATCTTGCATCTAGAGATGTGGTAAGTAGATCAATAGCAGTTGAAATTAATGAAGGAAGAGGAGTTGGAAAAGAAAAAGATCATGTCCATCTTCATTTAGATCATTTAGATCCAGAAGTAATTGAGAAAAGACTTCCTGGAATTTCAGAATCTTCAAGGTTATTTGCAGATGTTGATGTAACTAAGGAACCGATACCAGTAGTTCCTACTGTACATTATAATATGGGTGGTATTCCAACAAATTACAAAGCTGAAGTTTTAACTGTTAATGGATCTGAGAAAGTTGTACCAGGACTGATGGCAATAGGTGAAGCAGCATGCGTTTCTGTTCATGGAGCTAACAGGCTGGGATCAAATTCATTAATTGATCTAGTAGTTTTTGGAAGAGCTGCAGCAAAAAGAGCTGCAGAATTAGTAAAACCAGGAACTCCACATGAGGCAATTTCAGACTCAGAAACTGATAAATGCTTAGATAGATTTGAAAAGTTAAGAAATGGAAATGGAACTAATAGAACTGCCGATCTAAGGTTAGCTATGCAAAGAACTATGCAGTCAAAATGTGCAGTATTTAGAACTGAAAAAACTTTAAAAGAAGGAGTAGAAGAAATAAGGAAACCTTATGAAGGAATGGACTCAATTTCAGTAAAAGATAAATCTTTAATTTTTAATACTGATTTAGTTGAAACTTTAGAATTTGATAACTTAATTAGACAAGCAATAGTTACATTAGACTCTGCATATGAAAGAAAAGAAAGTAGAGGGGCTCACGCAAGAGAAGATCATCCTAAAAGAGATGATAATAACTTTATGAAACATACATTATCTTGGTGTAATGGTAGTAAAACAAAGATTTCTTATAGAGATGTACATAGATCAACTTTAACAAATGATGTACAATATTTTCCACCTCAAGAAAGAGTTTATTAATGGTACAAATAAATTTACCTCAGAATTCTAAAGTTCAAAAAGGTAAATATTATAAAGATAAAACTGGTTCAAAAAATATTAGAAAAGTTAATATTTATAGATGGGATCCCTCGAGTGGCGAAAATCCTCGTATAGACACATATGAAGTTGATATGGATAATTGTCCATCGAAAGTATTAGATCTTTTAAATAAAATAAAAAATGAAATAGATCCATCAATTTCATACAGAAGATCTTGTGCCCACGGAGTCTGTGGTTCATGTGCAATGAATATGGATGGGAAAAATGGGTTAGCTTGCACAAAGCCTCATAAAGAAATTAAAGGTGATATTAATATTTATCCTTTACCTCATTTAAAAGTTCAAAAAGATTTAATTGGAGATTTAAGCATATTATATAAGCAGTACGAATCTGTTGAGCCTTGGTTAAAAATTTCAAAAAAAGATGAAGATAAAGAAAACTTACAATCAATTGAGGATCGTTCTAAATTAGATGGACTATATGAATGTATAATGTGTGCATGTTGTTCAACTTCTTGCCCAAGTTATTGGTGGAATGGAGACAAATATCTAGGTCCAGCAGTTTTATTGCAAGCATACAGATGGATAATAGACAGTAGAGATGAAGATAGAAAAGAGAGATTAAAGAAAGTTGCAGATGAACTTAAGCTTTATAGATGTCATACTATTATGAATTGTACTAATGCATGTCCAAAAGGCTTAAATCCTGCAAAAGCAATTGCAGCTATAAAAAAAATGCTTGCAACAGGTTAATTACTTAATTAAATAATTTTTAACATGAATTTAATTCAACATTTTGTAAATGGAAAAATAGTTCCAGGAAAATCAAAAAGAAAAGGAAAAGTATTTAATCCAGCAATTGGAGAGCAAGAGTCAGAGGTAATTTTAGGTTCACAATCAGATTTAGATGGAGCAGTAGATGTAGCAAAAAAAGCATTTGAGACATGGTCTTTAAAACCACCAATTCAAAGAGCAAGAATTATGTTTAAATTCAAAGAATTGATAGAAAAAAATTCTGACGAATTAACAAAAATGATAGTTTCTGAACATGGCAAAGTATATGAAGATGCAAAAGGTTCATTAATAAGAGGACTTGAAGTAGTAGAATTTACTTGTGGAATTCCTCAAGTTTTAAAAGGAGAATTTACTGAAAACGTTGGAACTGATATTGACAGTTGGTCAATTAGGCAACCACTTGGTGTTTGTGCAGGTATAACTCCGTTTAATTTTCCAGCGATGGTTCCAATGTGGATGTTTCCAATGGCTATTGCTTGTGGAAATACTTTTGTATTAAAACCATCAGAAAAAGATCCATCTATTTCAATTAAATTAGCAGAGTTATTTCAAGAAGCTGGATTACCGGATGGTGTATTTAATGTAATCAATGGTGACAAGGAAGTAGTTGATGCAATTTTGACTAACAAAGATATTAAAGCTGTAAGCTTTGTGGGATCAACTCCGATTGCAAAATATATATATGAGAATGCGGCAAAAAATGAAAAAAGAGTTCAAGCTTTGGGAGGAGCAAAAAATCACTGTGTTGTAATGCCAGATTGTGATTTAGATCAAGCTGTTAATGGTTTAATGGGAGCAGCTTATGGATCTGCTGGCGAAAGATGTATGGCTCAGTCAGTCGCAGTCGCAGTTGGGAATATTGGAGATAATTTAGTTAATGAATTGTCAAAAAAAGTTGAAGCATTAAAAGTTGGTCCGGGTATGGATAAAAAATCCGAAATGGGGCCATTAGTAACAAAAGAACATTTAGAAAAAGTAAAGGGTTATGTTGATCTGGGAGTTAAAGAAGGAGCAAAATTAGTAGTTGATGGAAGAAATTTAAAATTACAAGGCTATGAAAATGGTTTTTACATAGGTGGATGTTTGTTTGACCATGTAAAAGAAAATATGAGAATTTATAAAGAAGAAATTTTTGGACCAGTACTTTCGGTGGTTAGAGTAAAAGATTTTGATGAGGCTACAAATTTAATTAATAACCATGAGTTTGGTAATGGAACGAGTATATATACTAGGGACGGAGATGTTGGAAGGACATTTGCTAGTAATATTAAAATTGGAATGGTTGGTATAAATATACCTATACCTGTGCCAGTAGCATTTCATAGTTTTGGTGGATGGAAAAGATCTTTATTTGGAGATCAACATATGCATGGTGTAGAAGGTGTAAGATTTTATACAAAACTTAAAACAATAACTTCAAGATGGCCATCTGGAATAAGATCAGATCCTGAATTTGTTATGCCAACAATGAAGTAAAAAAAATGTCAAAAAAAATATCATTAATTGGTGCAGGACAAATTGGTGGAACACTCGCACATTTAATTGGTTTAAAGGAACTAGTAGATGAGATTGTTATGTTTGATGTTGCGAGTGGTATTGCTAAAGGAAAGGCACTAGATATAGCTCAATCGTCATCAGTTGACGGTTTTAATGTTAAATTATCTGGAACAGATAATTATGAAGATATTAAAGACTCCGATGTAATTATTATAACCGCTGGTGTTCCAAGAAAACCAGGCATGAGCAGAGATGATTTATTAGGAATAAATTTAAAAATTATAAAACAGGTAGCAGAAGGTATAAAAAAAAATGCACCAAATGCATTTGTTATATGCATCACTAATCCATTAGATGTTATGGTGATGGCGTTTCAAAAATACTCAGCACTTCCAGCAAATAAAGTTGTGGGCATGGCAGGAATATTGGATAGTTCAAGATTTAAATTATTTTTGTCACTTGAACTTAAAATTCCTGTTAGAGAGATAGAAGCAATGGTTATGGGAGGTCATGGAGATACAATGGTTCCATTACCAAGATTCACAAAAGTTTCAGGTAAGCCATTATTAGATTTAGTTAAAGAGGGCAAATTAACATCAGAAAGATTAGAAGAAATTAATCAAAGAACAAGAGATGGAGGTGCGGAAATTGTTAAATATTTGGAAAAAGGTTCTGCATTTTATGCTCCAGCAGCAGCAGGTGTTCAAATGGCTGAAGCATATTTAAGAGATGAAAAAAAATTACTTCCTTGTGCCGTTCATCTTAATGGTGAATATGGTGTAAAAAATATTTTTGCAGGAGTTCCAGTAATTATTGGAAAGAATGGTGTAGAAAAAATAGAAGAAATAAGCTTAGATGAAAAAGAAAAAAGTCAATTTATGCACTCAATAGATGCAGTTAAAAAGTTATGGGAAGCAGCTTCAGCAATTGATAAAGATCTTTCTAAATAATAATGAATATTCACGAGCACCAAGCTAAAGAAATTTTAAAAAAATATGGCGCAGCTGTACCAGATGGTGTTTTTTCACACTCAGTAGAAGAATTATTAGAAAAAGCAAAGTTATTAAAAACAGAAAAATTAGTTTTAAAAGCACAGGTTCATGCCGGTGGAAGAGGAAAGGCAGGAGGAATAAAAATCGTTAATACAATAGAAGAGTTGGGTGTAGCAGCTAAAGAAATGTTAGGAAAAAATTTGATTACCCACCAAACGGGACCTCAAGGAAGAAAAGTTAAAAGGCTTTATGTCGAGTCATCTTCAAAAATTGATAAAGAATTTTATCTTTCATGTTTGGTTGACAGAGCAAGTTCTAAGATTGCATTTATTTCAAGTGATCAAGGTGGAATGGATATTGAAGAGGTAGCAAAAAATAACCCAAAAAAAATTATAACTACCAATGTTAACTTAGAAAAAAAAATATCTGATGAAGATTGTAAAAAAATTATAGAAATATTTAATTTAAATTTAGATGCAAAAAAGCAGGCTACAAATTTAATTAAATCAATATACAAAATGTTTGTTGAATTAGATGCTAATCTTGTTGAAATAAATCCATTAATTTTAACAAAAGAAAATAAAATTATTTGTTTAGATGCAAAAATGAGCTTTGACGATAATGCATTATTTAGACATCCAGAAATCTTAAAGCTAAGAGATTTTAATGAGGAAGAAAAAATAGAAATAGAAGCAAGCAAACACGATTTATCATATATAAAATTAGATGGTAGTATTGGATGTATGGTTAATGGTGCTGGTTTAGCAATGGCAACAATGGATATAATAAAATTGCAAGGAGAAGAACCAGCAAATTTTTTAGATGTCGGCGGAGGAGCATCTAAAGAAAAAGTTTCAGCAGCATTTAAAATAATTTTATCAGATACAAATGTAAAAGGAATTTTGATAAATATTTTTGGAGGTATAATGAGATGTGATATTTTAGCACAAGGAGTTGTAGACGCAGCTAATGAAATTAAAATTGAAGTTCCTTTGGTTGTTCGATTAGCAGGAACTAAATTTGAAGAAGGAAAAAAAATCCTAGATAATTCAGGTTTAAAAATTATATCTGCTACAGATTTATCTGATGCTGCAAAAAAAATAGTTCAGGCAATAAAATAAAATGTCAATTTTAGTTAATAAAAATACTAGAGTAATATGCCAGGGCTTCACTGGAAATCATGGTACATTTCACTCTGAACAGGCAATTAAATATGGGACTAATTTAGTTGGAGGAGTAACTCCAAAAAAAGGTGGTCAAACACATCTATCAAAACCAGTTTTTAATTCTGTAAAAGAAGCAAAAGAAAAAACAGATGCAAATGCTTCTATGATTTATGTTCCTGCTAAATTTGCCGCTTCCGCTATCATAGAAGCTATAGAAGCTTCAATTGAATTAATTGTATGTATTACTGAAGGAATACCAATTTTAGATATGTTAAAAGTAAAGAAAAAATTATCAAATTCTAATTCAAGATTAATCGGCCCAAATTGTCCAGGTATTATTACCCCAGAGGAATGTAAAATTGGAATAATGCCTGGAAATATTCATAAAAAAGGTTCTGTTGGAATAGTATCTAGATCTGGAACTTTAACTTATGAAGCTGTGGCGCAAACAACTAATAATGGATTAGGTCAATCAACTTGTATTGGTATAGGTGGAGATCCAATCAATGGAACAAATTTTATAGATTGTTTAGATTTATTTTTAAATGATGAAGAAACGAAATCTATATTAATGATAGGTGAAATTGGAGGAACAGCTGAAGAAGAAGCTGCAGAATTTTTTAAAAATCATAAAATAAAAAAACCAATGGTTGGTTTTATAGCTGGAATTACAGCTCCACCAGGAAGGAGAATGGGCCATGCAGGAGCAATAATTTCAGGAGGGAAAGGTGGCGCTGAAGATAAAATAAAAAAAATGCAAGATTGCGGTATAACGATTGCAAAATCACCTGCAGAAATTGGAAAAACTCTATTAAACAAATTGTCTAATTGAAAAATACTCTTTAAGCATTATACTAATCTAATAGATGTCATCATCAAAAAACTTAGAGTATCAAAAAACTTCTTTTCTATCAAAAAGCAACAGTGCTTTTATTGAACAGATGTATCTTAAATTTATTAATAAAGATTCTGATTTACCAGAAAGTTGGAAAAAATATTTTTTAGATATTGGAGAAGAAGTTGAAATTATAGCAAAAGAAATAAATGGACCTTCTTGGAATCCTATAAAAAACAAAATTGACATAAATGAAATTCAAACAAATTTTGAAAATGAACAAAATAATGTAACAAAAGAAAATATAGAAAATAAAATAAATAAAAAAGAACTTTCTGAAGAGAATAGAAGATCAATTAGAGCAGTATCTTTAATAAGATCTTATAGACAAAGAGGACATTTAATTGCAAACCTTGATCCATTAGAATTAAGAAAAATTGAATATTTAGATGAATTACACCCAGAAAATTATGGATTTGATAAAAAAGATTATGATAAAAAAATTTATTTAGATGGAATAGCAAATAAAAATTACTCAACTATAAAAGAGATTTTGTCTTTTCTAAGAAAAACTTATTGTGGAAAAATTGGCTATGAGTATATGCATATTTCAAATCCAACAGAAAGAAAGTGGTTAAGAGATAGAATAGAAAAGGATGAAAATGCTTTACAATTTACAAAAAATGGCAAGGAAGCTATTTTAAATAAAATTGTTCAATCAGAAGGATTTGAAAAATTTTTACATACAAAATATGTTGGAACAAAAAGATTTGGTTTAGATGGAGCAGAAAGCTTAATTCCTGCACTTGAACAAGTAATCAAAATTGGTGCCCAAAATAATGTTAAAGAAGTCAAAATTGGAATGTCACATAGAGGAAGACTTAACGTTTTGGCTAATGTTCTACAAAAGTCATATAAAAGAATATTTAATGAATTTGCTGGAGAAATAGATTCGTTATCAAAAGATGATAGTGCTGGAGATGTAAAATATCATTTGGGAGCATCATCAGATAGAGTTTTTGATGGTAAATCAGTACATGTCAGTCTTACAGACAATCCATCTCATTTAGAAGCTGTAAACCCAGTTGTTTTAGGACAAACAAGAGCAAAACAATTTTTTCATGATGATAAAGAGAGAAAAAAAGTAATTCCTATATTAATTCACGGAGATGCTTCATTTGCTGGCCAAGGTATTGTTGCTGAGTGTTTTGCAATGTCTGGTTTACCAGGACATAATACTGGAGGTACAATTCATTTTATAATTAATAATCAAATAGGATTTACTACAAGTCCAAGATTTGCTCGTTCATCTCCACATCCTTCTGATGTAGCGAAAATGGTAGACTCTCCAATTATACATGCAAATGGTGATGATCCAGAATCGGTTGTTTATGCAGCTAGGATAGCTGCAGAGTTTAGACTTAAATTTAATAGAGATGTAGTAGTTGATTTAGTTTGTTATAGAAGATTTGGTCACAACGAAGGAGACGAACCATCTTTTACTCAACCCTTAATGTATAAAAAAATTAGATCTCATCCATCTGCCGTAAAAGTCTATGGAAACAAATTAATTAATGAAAAAATTATTTCATCTGAGGATTTAAGTAATCACGTTAAAAAATTTAAAGATCTTCTTGATGATCAATACAAAAATGCAAAAAATTATAAGCCTAAAATTGAATGGTTTGAAGGAACTTGGTCAAGATATAAGCCGAGACGAGGACAAGATAAAAGAGGAGATACGGGTTATTCAACTATAAAACTTTTGGAAATCTCTGATAAAATACATTCACTTTCACCTGAATTAAATATCCACAAGACCATAGTAAAAATTTTTGAGTCTAGAAAAAATTCTATGCTTAACGGTAATGGAATTGACTGGTCTACAGCAGAAGCTCTTGCATTTGGATCATTATTAGAAGAGGGATATCCAGTAAGACTTGTTGGTCAAGATTCTGGAAGAGGAACTTTTAGTCAGAGGCATTCAGTATTAAGAAATCAAGTTGATAATTCGAGATATATTCCATTAAACAATATTTCTAAGAAGCAAAAAAAATTTGAAATAGTTGATAGTTTTTTATCTGAACTAGCTGTTTTAGGTTTTGAATATGGCTATAGCCTGGTAGAGCCTAACACACTAACTATTTGGGAAGCCCAATTTGGTGATTTTGCAAATGGTGCACAGGTCATAATTGACCAATTTATTTCTTCAGGAGAAAGAAAATGGTTAAGAGCTTCAGGTTTGGTATTATTGTTACCCCATGGTTTTGAAGGTCAAGGCCCGGAACATTCTTCTGCGAGATTAGAGAGATTTTTACAATTGTGTTCAAATGATAATATGCAAGTTATGAATTGTACTACGCCAGCAAATTATTTCCATGCTTTAAGAAGGCAAATGCATAGGGATTTTAGAAAACCTTTAATTATGATGACACCAAAATCTTTACTAAGAAATAAATATTGTGTTTCAAATATTGAAGATTTTAGTAAGCAAAATTCTTTTCATAGGGTTTTATGGGATCATGCAATGGATCCAAAAACCAAAGGATTTGTTAAGTTAAAAAAAAATAATGAAATAAAAAAAGTAATATTATGTTCAGGAAAAATATATTTTGATCTTTTATTAGCTAGAGAAAAATTAAAAAAAAATGATGTTATTTTATTTCGAATTGAACAACTTTATCCTTTTCCTGCAAAAAGCTTAGTAAAAGAAATTAAACCTTTTGCAAAAAATGCTAAATTTTATTGGTGCCAGGAAGAACCAAAAAATATGGGCGCGTGGTTACTAGTTAGAGATTATATACAATGGACATTAGATTATATAAGAGCTAATAATAGAGAAATTTCTTATATTGGGAGAAATCCTGATGCAACACCAGCAACTGGTTATGCAGCAAGGCACTTAGCTCAACAAAAAGAAATAATTGATAAAGTTTTTAATTAATAATGACAGAAAAAATTTTAGTACCGATTCTTGGAGAGAGTATTACAGAGGCAACAATTTCTAAATGGTTAAAAAGCAAAGGTGAGAGTATTGATGCTGATGAACCAATAGTAGAATTAGAGACAGATAAAGTTAATATAGAAGTTCCATCCCCAATTGACGGAACACTTACTAAAATTAATTTTAAAAAAGGTGATGTTGTAGAAGTTGGTGCTATTCTTGGAGAAATTTCAGCTGGAACAGTAAATATAAAAGAAGAAAAAGTTAGAAATAAAGAGGATTTACAAAAAAAAGAATCTGATAATGTAGTAAGTTTTGATAAAGAAAAAAAACAAAAACCAAAAATTTTTGAAGATGAAAAAAAAGAAGAGCCATTAGTACTAAAAGAAGAAAAACCATTAGTTTTAGATAAAGAGGAACCATTAGTTTTAACAAAAGAGCTACCTAAAAAACAAAAAACAATTAGTGAAAAGGTACTATCCCCAGCAGTTAGAAAAATTGTAGAAGAAAATAAGATTGATATTAATTCAATTAAAGGAACAGGTAAGTCTGGTCAAATTTTAAAAGGTGACTTAATTAGTTTAATGGGATCAGCTCCTCAACCATCGGAAAGAAAATTAAAATATGGTCCTGAAGAAAGAATTAAAATGAGCAGACTAAGACAAACCATAGCAAAAAGACTAAAAGAAGCTCAAGAAAATGCAGCTATGTTAACTACATTTAATGAAGTTGATATGACAAATATTATTAAAATGAGAAAAAATAACCAAGAGGATTTTCAAAAACGATTTGGAATAAAACTTGGTTTTATGTCTTTTTTTGTAAAAGCTTGTGTGCTTGGATTGAAAGCATTTCCAGCAATCAATGCTGAAATAGAGGGTGAAGAAATTATATATAAAAACTATTATAATATTAGTTTTGCAGTTGGTACTGAAAAAGGTTTAGTTGTTCCAGTATTAAGAAATTCAGATGAATTATCATTTGCAGAAATAGAGAAAAATATAAAAACAATTTCTGAAAAAGCTAGAGATGGAAAACTAGCTATTGATGATTTACAAGGTGGAACATTTACAATAAGCAATGGAGGTGTATATGGCTCTATGCTTTCAACACCAATTCTTAATCCACCACAATCAGGAGTACTCGGGATGCACAATATAGTTGAAAGACCTATTGCTATAAATGGAGAAGTTGAAGTTAGACCAGTAATGTATTTGGCTTTATCGTATGATCATAGAATAATAGATGGCAAAGACTCAGTTTCTTTTTTAAAGTTATTAAAAGAAAATCTTGAGGATCCAAGAAAACTATTTTTAGATCTTTAAAATGACAGAAAAATTTCAAGCAACTATAATCGGAGGTGGTCCAGGTGGTTATGTATGTGCAATAAGATTAGCCCAACTGGGTTTAAAAACTGCATGCATTGAATCTAGAGGGAGTTTAGGAGGAACTTGCTTAAATATTGGATGCATACCTTCAAAAAGTTTGCTTAATCTTTCAGAAAATTTTCATAAAGCAAAAAATTTTTCAAAAATTGGTATTGAAGTTGGCAAGGTTAAACTCAATCTCCAAAAAATGATGGAAAATAAAGACAAAGCGGTAACGACTTTGACAAAAGGTGTAGAATTTTTATTTAAGAAAAATAAAGTAACTTATTTTAAAGGTACTGGTAAATTAAAATCAAAATCTGAAATATCAATTATAGATAAAAATAATAAAGAGACAAATATAGAATCAGAAAATATTATTATAAGTACTGGCTCAGAACCTGTACCTCTTCCAGGAGTTAAGTTTGATGAAGAAAAAATAATTTCTTCTACTGGTGCGTTATCATTAAAGTCTGTCCCAAAAAAAATGGTAGTTGTTGGTGGTGGTTATATTGGCTTAGAAATGGGATCTGTTTGGTCTAGATTAGGATCAGAAATCCATGTTATTGAATTTTTAGATCATATTACACCAGGCATGGATAAAGAAATTTCAAATGAATTTATGAAAATTTTAAGGAAACAAGGTTTAAATTTTCATTTAGAAACAAAAGTTGAAAAGATATCAAAATCAAAAAATGGGGTTTTAATTGAAACTTTGGACAAAAAAGGAAAAAAAACAAAACTTGAAAGTGATGTAGTTTTGATTTCTGTAGGCAGAAAACCTTATACAAAAAATTTAAATTTAGAAAAAGTAGGAATAAAATTAGATGAAAAAAAAAGAATTAAAGTTAATAAAAATTATCAAACAAATATAGAAAATATTTATGCTATTGGTGATGTTATTGCAGGTCCAATGTTAGCTCATAAAGCTGAAGAAGAAGGGATAGCTGTTGCAGAATTAATTTCTGGGCAATCTGGCCATGTTAATTATGAAGTTATACCTGGTGTTGTTTATACAACACCTGAAGTTGCATCAGTAGGCAAAACTGAAGAACAACTTAAGGAAAAAAATACAAAGTATAAAATTGGAAAGTTCCCCTTTATGGCTAATTCAAGAGCAAAAGCTATTGATGAACCAGATGGGTTTGTAAAAATTTTAGCTGATGCAACCACAGATAAGGTACTAGGTGTTCATTTGATAGGTCCTCATGCAGGAGAATTAATTGCAGAAATGGCAGTAGCAATGGAATTTGGAGCTAGCTCTGAAGATATTGCTAGAACTTGTCATGCTCATCCTACTTTTTCTGAGGCTGTAAAAGAAGCAGCTTTATCAGTAGAAAAAAGACAAATTCACTCGTAGTATATTTTCATATGAAAATATGAAAATTCCAATTTTATTACCAAATATATTTAACCATCCATTTACTTATAACTATTCTAAGTTAAATCTTAAATTAGGAGATTATGTTGAAGTACCATTTGGAAAAAGTAAAAAAATTGGAATTGTTTGGGATGAGTTTGAAAAAACAAAAAACAAAAAATATTTAATAAAAAATGTAATTAGAAGATTAGAAATTCCACCTATAAATTTAGAAACAATTAATTTTTTAAAATGGTTCTCAGAATATAATATGGTTCCACTAGGAATGTCTCTAAAATTACTTTTATTAAGTAGTGAAGCTATTGAAGTACAAAATTATAAAGAATTAGAAAAATATACTACATACAAAAAAACCAATGAAATTAAGCTTTCTGTCGAACAATTGACTTCAGTAAAAGATATAACCAAAAATGATAATAAATTTAGAGTACATGTAATTCAAGGAACAACTGGATCAGGAAAAACAATCGTATATTTTAACAGTATAAAAAAAAAATTAAATGAAGGCTTTCAGGGGTTAATTTTATTACCCGAAATAGGTCTAACTGATGAATTTCAAAAAAAATTCCTTGAATTTTTTGGTTTTGAAGCTGCTATCTGGCATTCATCAGTAACAAAAAAAAATAAAAAAATTATAT
>CACKXX010000013.1 GCA_902604265.1 uncultured Pelagibacteraceae bacterium
TTAAAAATAAAATTGGGTGGAAGCCAAAAATAACCTTTGAAGTAGGATTAAAAAAAACATTTTCTTGGTATCTTAAAAATCAACAATACTTTTCAAAGCTTAATAAAAAAGATATTACTAAAAGAATAGGTGTAAAAAAATGATCAAAAAAGGAATTATACTCGCAGGAGGAACGGGAAGCAGAATGAGTCCGTTAACAAAAGCAGTTAATAAACAACTGCTACCTATTTATGATAAGCCTTTAATATTTTATCCCTTGTCCGTTTTAATGCTGGCAAAAATCAAAGATATTTTAATTATAGTTAATAAAGGACAATTGGAACAGTATAAACGAATTTTACCAAATGGGAAAAACCTGGGAATAAAAATTACTTTTGCCGAACAAGACAAGCCTAGAGGTCTACCAGATGCTTTTGTGGTTGGTGAAAAATTTATTAATAAAAGTAATGTTGCTCTTATTTTAGGAGATAATTTCTTTTATGGAGAAAGTTTTACAAAAAAATTAAATGAATGTTGTAAATTAAAATCTGGTGCAAAAGTTTTATTATACAAAGTATCTAACCCTGAAAGTTATGGCGTAGCCAAAATAAATTCAAATAATAAAATTTTATCAATTAAAGAAAAACCAAAAAAATATTTTTCTGATTTAGCTATTACAGGATTGTATTTTTTTGATAAAAAAGTTGTTGAATATTCAAAAAGACTAAAGCCATCAAAAAGAGGAGAGATAGAAATTACAGATCTGCTTAATAAATATAGATTAAATGGTAATTTGAAAGCTAATTTTATTGGTAGAGGAGGAGCTTGGCTTGACACCGGTACAATTGATGATTTTTATAAAACTAGTGCTTTTGTTTCATCTATTGAAAATAGACAAGGTTTAAAAATTGCTTGTTTAGAAGAAATTTCATTAAACAATAAATGGATAAACAAATCTAACATTCTAAATGCAATTAAATTCTACGGTAACTGTAATTATTCAAATTATTTGAAAAAATTAATATCTTAATGAAATTAATTTATAAATATAAATTAATTATAATTTTAATTCTTGGACTGATTTCATCAATTTCTACAACCAAAGCTTTTTTGGATGCTCAAAATCTTAGTTTTGATTTTCATTTTTCACCCACAAAACTTGTAGCTGAAGGAATAAATCATTATCAATATATTCTAGACGGGAAACATGATCATGGTCCAGATGATAAATTGATGTATGATCAGAATGGTAATTACGCACAAGGATTATTTATTATTTTAATTCCTTTTACATGGCTTGGATGGGAAGACGCAAAATTAGTTTGGAGTATAATAAATATTGCGCTTGCGCTTATTATTCCATTAGTTTTATGTAAAAAATTTAAATTAGATAATTTTAAAACATTTCTTGTATTATCAATATTCCTAAGCAGTACTATTTTTAGAATCCATATTGGCTATGGTCAGCATACTTTAATCTTACTAATTTTTTTAATATTACCATTTTTAAATAAAAAAATTTTTAGCATTGCTCTATCAGGAATTGTATATTTTAAATATAATATCGGTTACGGATTGTTTTTATATTTTCTCTCTTTAAAAAGATTCAAATATATTTTTTTAAGTTCTTTTCCTTTAATTTTTGGCTGGCTTTCTTATTGTTATATAACAAATACAAATTTATTAACCAATATACTTGAACCGTTGAGAGTGATAATGTACTGGAATTCTGAAGCAAATCACTTTCCTGTAACTGTATTTAATTTAATCAATTATTTAAAAATAAATAGTCTAATTACTTTGGCTATACCTATCTTGGTAAATTTTTATTTTATTCTTAAAATTAAAAATATTGAAGATGATTTAAAAAAGCTATCATTATTGTGTTTAAGTATCCTTTGTTTTACTCCTCATCAATTACATGATTATGTTTTATTAATACCATTGTTAGTTTATTCTTTGAAACATTATCAGTATTTAATAAGCTTAATAAATTTAATCTTAATATTTTATTTTTTTTATTTTTTAAGATTATTATCTTTTATTTTTAACTTCCAACCTTGGGATTTTCCATATGGTTATCTTGGTTATATGAATAATTTAATTTTAATTTCAATTTTCATACTTAATGTATTTTTAATAAATAATAATAAAAAAATTAAAATATTTTAAAATATAGATTTCAAAAAAAATCTTATTGCATAATTCAAATGAGTTGAAGATCTTTCGTTTCCATATCGTGTTAAGATAGGAATCTCTTTAATTTTAAAGTTATTTTTTAAAATTTTTTTTCTCATATCTAAATCAAATAAAAAACCATTATCAAAATTATTTAGCCATTTTTTTTGGATTTTCTTTAAATCGTATACCCAATAGCCAGTATGACAATCTGTAAAATTAGAATTATTAAAAAAATTAAAAACCTTTGTTAAAAAAATGTTACCGATGAATTTATAAATCGGCATACCTCCTTTTATTGCATTGCCTTTTCTTTTCATTCTTGAGCCTGTTATTGCAGCATATTTTGAATTTAAAATAATTTTAAACATTTGTTTTAAATATTTTGAGCTATATTGATTATCGCCATGTATCATAGCTGCATAATTATATTTTTTTTTGTAGGCATAACTAAGACATTTTTTAATATTAGCACCGTATCCAATATTTTTTTGATTGAAATTTAATAAAACCTTTTTATTTTTTTTCTTTATATTATTCATATGTTTTACTGTATTATCATTCGATGAATCATCGCTAATTAAAATCTGATAATTAAATTTTTTGAAATAACTAAAAGGAATTTCATTAATAACTTTCCTTACTCTGTAAGATGCTTTATATGTAATAATGAATAACAAAATTTTCATATATGAAAAAAAATAATAAAATTAAAGGATTATTAATAGTTAACAACCAATCTTACAAGGATAAAAGGGGGTATTTTAAAGAAATTTTATTAGAAAAAAAAATAAAGGAAAGATTCCCTTTCTTGGTAATGTCTTACTCTAAAAAAAATGTAATTAGAGGACTTCATCTACAATTAAATAATTCTCAGGGAAAATATGTATCTGTAATCAAAGGAAAAATTTTTGATGTTTGTGTAGATTTGAGAAAAAATTCTAAAACATTCGGTAAATATTTTTCATTAATTATAAGTGAAAAGAATTCAAAATCTGTTTTTGTTCCTCCTGGATTTGCTCATGGATTTTGTGCCTTAGATAAAGAAAATTATGTTATCTACAGTTGCACAAAATACAGAGACGCAAAAAGTGAAATTGCTATTAATTTCAATGATAGAAAATTAAAAATTAAATGGCCAGTTAAAAAAGCAATTGTATCTAAAAAAGACAAGTCTGCAATTTCATTTAATGAATATGTAAAAAAATATGTCTATAACCGATAAATAATGGTAGCGGGAAGTGGGATCGAACCACTGACCTCGGGCTTATGAGTCCCGCGCCAATTATTTTTTATAAGTAATTGCTTAACTTTTCAATCTAATATTTTTAATTTTTGCTAAGTCGTTGGAGCATATGTGGAGCAAGAATTAAAGATTCCGCGGGAATGCTTTGAAGAAGTCCCGTGGGTTATCGATACTCACTAAAAAATGCTTTACGATTATTTGCTTCTGCAATCATCTTTTTAATTTTTGCAATAGTCATATGGCATTCTAGATAAACTGTTCCGCTAGTTATTAATTGTCCTAATTGTTTATTTGATAAATCTCTGTTGTTTGGTGGTAAAAACCTTAAACCATTAGCACTTGCAAAAGTTTTTAGTGTTGAAGATTTAATTCCAAAGTGAACTCCCTGCACTCCATCCTCAACCCAAGTTGCTACAGCAATACCTACAATATTTCCTTTTTGATTCATTATTGGTCCGCCACTGTTACCTTGGTTTATTGTTGCATCAGTTTGAAAATTTGAATAATTATCCCCTGCTCCAGCAAGTGATGTTACTACTCCTTTGTGTGTTTTAATTGCAGAACTAACTTTTTTACCTAATGGATAACCTGCAACAATGACATCTTCTAACAATGAAACATCTTCATTTGAAACTGAATAAACTTTGTCTGGTTTAATATTTGCTTTAAGAATTGCAATGTCATTAACTTTATCAATTGCAAGTGTTTTGGCTTCTACAGCGCTACCTTTAAAATTAACTTTAACTACGTTGCATCCTTCTATTACGTGATGATTGGTTATTATATCCCCACTGTTTGATACAAAGAAACCTGATCCTGATGCTGCAGCTACAACTTTGTTATCATCAGGACTTGGTTTAGGTTTTTTCTTTTTAGGTTCTTTCTTTTTTGGTTGTTTCTTTTTAGGTTTTTTTGCAATATCAGTTCTTCCTATAGCATTACCAACCTTTGTTGCTACATCATTTGGAACCCAGTCAAGCCATGTATCAGATGTATAAAGAAAATTTCTAGCAGTTTTTCTCATATCTCCGCCAGATGAATACATATAATATGCAAGTAGTTGGTTCACTTCACTTGTATCAAGGGAATATTCTTCAAAAAAATTAATGATGGCTCTGTTTGAAGAATTATTTGCAAATTTGGAAGATGCGGCTTTTGTTAAAACCATATCAGGGTAGTCACAAACTCTTGTACTCTTATAACCTTTTAGTCCTTTTTTCTTTACTCTTGTAACTACTTTCATCATCTCATTCCAGCAAGAACTGGTATAAGGTGTTTCCTTTAATTTAACTAAATCAAATTTACCCAATAAACCAGTTGGTTCCCAATAATATGTAAATATAGGTTTGCTTTTTCTGAAAGCCTTTTGTATTTCGCTATCTAATCTGCCGCCAGATCCTGGATCGTAATTATCATAATATGAGTCTAGTCCGTATCCTTTTAATTTAACAAAATTAATTGTGTGGCAAGTCCAACCTGAAATGCAGCTTACTAACCTGTTGTTAAAAAGTCTTGCAATATTTGAATCTCTCATATCATCAATAGTTCTTAAATTATATTTATTTGCTGTTGCCCTATCTATATAAAAACCTTGACGAGCATGAGGAGTATTGATTCCTAATTCTACTATTTTATTTTTATTTTGATTTATTAAATTAACTAAATTATCTCTCCAAACTTCAGTGATGATATCGATTTGTTGATCAAAAAAAAGCAGTCATAATTGGAGTAGTGCTTCCCTTAGTTACTCTAACTGAACAATTATATCCTTCTTCAAGAATTATTGTAGAAATTGCTGTATGAATATTTGCACTATCCCAGTCAAAGTCTCCGAGGTGAACACTGCAAGCTTTAACTTTCGTTCCAGCAAAAAAATTTAATGCAAAACCTAGAACCACGATCCCTAAAAGTTTTTTCATAACATTCCCGCGATCAATATTATTAGAAGCACTTTCATAAAAGTACTTTACCATTGGAGCATCAGTGGAGCAATAATTTGGAATCCGTCTAGAATGGTAGCGGGAAGTGGGATCGAACCACTGACCTCGGGCTTATGAGTCCCGCGCTAGTTATTTTTTTTAAGCAATTGCTGAACTTTTCAATCTAATATTTTTAATTTTTGCTAAGTCGTTGGAGCATATGTGGAGCAAGAATTAAAGATTCCGCGGGAATACTTTGAAGAAGTCCCGTGGGTTATATCTATTTAATTTCACAAAACGTATAAACTGTACTTTCTTCCAATAATTGGTTTACTTTATCATTATTCATAGAAAATTTTGTTGAACTAATTTTGGGATTAATATTGTTTGATCTTAAAAAGTTTTCTACTGCAGAAGATTTAATACCAAAATTTAATCCTTCGGTTATTTCCTTAGACATTCCAGAAACAGCTACAGCTACTAATTCTCCTTTTTTATTAACAATTGGACCTCCACTATTTCCAGGATTTATATTTATATTATGCGTTATATGGTTTGAATTATTGTCAAGTCCTTTAAGCGAACTTACTTTTCCATCGTTTATTTTAAGATCGTCACTAAACTCTATTCCTAAAGGGTATCCTGCAGCTGTAATTTCATCACGTTTTTTAACTTTGTTTTTTGAAAATGATATAAATGACCTGGGTATAATATCTACTTTCAATAAAGCTAAATCTAAATTTTTATCTGTTGCTATTAATTGTGCATCATGCTCTTTATTAAAATAGTTTATTTTTGATTGAACACATCCATCAATTACATGATTGTTTGTTAATAAATTTCCTCTATTGTTAATAAAAAAAGCTGTTCCTGAGGAAATGTTGAGCTCATTATCATCGTAGGTTTGCATATTACATTGAAGTTTTCCAACTCTAACCCAAGAATTTTCTTGAAAAAATTCGTTTCTGGTATGAATTTCATTAGTTTTTAAGTTTAAGTTTATAGTATCTTTCCATGCGTAGCTTCCATCAATTTGTTTTATGTATATAGCTTCTAATATATCTCCTGCATAATTTGTAGGTTCAAAAATTTTTTTTTTAAATTTTTCTATAAAACTAGGAAAAGTTTTACCATGCGAATGTTTATAAATTCTTGCAAACTCTTTTGGTTTATCTCGATAGAATTTTTTTTGATACTCATAATCAGCATTAAGCCATTGATCGTTGTAAATTACTAATTTTGTTATAAGTCCTGTTTCTGTATCAATTGAAAAAATAATATCATCGAACCTTGGACCTTCATATAAAAGTTTATATTCGCCAGCACTTAAGCCATAATCTACATAGCCTCCAATGTATTTATTCCATTCATCCCAAGATTTATATATTTTAAGCGTTTCAACGCCGTCTTCCATTATTGGAAAACATTTTTTATATTCAATTAATTTAGCAACAGCAACATTGCACCACAACAAACCCAGAACCACGATCCCTAAAAATTTATTCATTATTTAGCTATTTATTTCTTACATGTTACTTCATAATTTAATGGTTCTTGTTTTTCAAACAACATCATAGTTTGCAAAGCTTTCATAAATTCATCAGTTTTAGGAATTCTTTTTACTTGTTCGTCATTTGGAAATGATTTTAACTCATTAACAATAAACTTAGGTTCTTTTAAATTAAATATGTATTCCCATATTCCTATTAAATGACCTAATCCATATCCATAAATTGTATCACTTTTGCTATCAAATAAATATATAACCGTTCTTACTTCCATGCCACTTGGATATCTTCTAAGTTCTCCTCCATATAATTTTGTAGTATCAAGAGCAACTGACCAAAAAGGTAATTTCTCTCCAAATATATTAATAGAGTCAGGCACATTGCTATTACAATTGTCTAAATTAATTTTTTCAGCAAACCCAACATTGCACCAAAGCATTCCCGTGACCAAAAATATAATTAGCTTACGCATAAAAGTACTTTATCATTGGAGCACCAGTGGAGCAATAATTTGGAAACCTTCTAGAATGGTAGCGGGAAGTGGGATCGAACCACTGACCTCGGGCTTATGAGTCCCGCGCTCTAACCAACTGAGCTACCCCGCCTCTTGATTTATGTTGATTTATAATAGTTTTATTTTTTGTTTCAATACTTATCCACAACCCATAATTCAATTGAAATAATGTTTTTGAACGTTACTTTGATTATCGATGAGAATTGAAGAAGATCTAAAACTCGATTATTCGGATGTTTTATTTAGACCGAAAAGAAGTACTTTATCAAGTCGTAAAGATGTTGATTTAAAAAGGACTTATAAATTTAAATATAGCAAGAATGAATGGTCAGGAATCCCAGTAATGGCTGCTAATATGGATGGTGTTGGTGAATTAGAAATTGCAGAAACCTTGTCAGATTTTGGTATGATTACATGTTTAACAAAGCAACATGATGTTAGTAAATTAAAAAAATATAAAAAATTAAAGTCAATTTACAAAAATATATCTCTAAGTATTGGAATCAAAAAGGAGGACTTTGAAAGATTAGATAAAACATTAAAAGAATTTTCATTTATAAAATTTATTTGTGTAGATGTTGCAAATGGTTATTCTGAACATTTTAGTGCGTTTATAAAATCTGTAAGAGATAAATATCCAACAAAAACAATAATTGCTGGCAATGTTGTTACTGCCGACATGGCACAAGAACTTGTATTAAGCGGAGCTGATATAGTTAAAGTTGGAATTGGTCCTGGAAGTGTATGTACAACAAGAATTCAAACAGGTGTAGGATATCCTCAACTAAGTGCTGTAATAGAATGCGCTGATGCTGCTCATGGTTTAGGTGCGCATATTATTGCTGATGGTGGATGCACTTGTCCTGGTGACGTTGCTAAAGGATTTGGTGGTGGAGCAGATTTTGTTATGCTTGGAGGAATGTTTGCTGGCCATGACGAAGGTGGTGGAAAAATTATAAAATCAAATGGAAGTAAATATATTGAATTTTATGGTTCAAGTTCTGAAACAGCCAATAAAAAACATTATGGTGGATTATCTGATTATAGAAGTAGTGAAGGAAGGTCCGTAAGAATTAAATATAGAGGAAAAATAAAAAATACTATTTTAAACATATTAGGTGGTGTTAGAAGCAGCTGCACCTATGTTGGTGCTCCTTCACTAAAACAATTAAGTAAATGTACAACTTTTGTAAGGGTTAGCAATCAGTTTAACGACACCTTCGCTAAATAGAGGTTTTAATTCTAATAAATAATTTGCTATATTTTTTTTAAAAAAAATTTATTAGCAATGGAAAAAGGCCAAAATTATATATTATCACCAACAAAAATTCCTGAAAAAAAGATTTATCAAATTTATTGTGATAATTATGATTCAATCCATCATTTATTTGTAGAATTTCAACTCTCTTGGCTTCAGCAAGCTTATAATGCCCTAAAAGATATAGATAAGTATAATATTTTAATATTTCTATACAAAGAAAATTTTAATTTTCTTAACGAAATATTTAAAGTTAAATCTTTAAAGGAATTTTATTTAAATCCAAAATTTGATTTAGATAAAATTAATATAATTCAAATATCAAAAAAACTTAGATTGTCCAAAGAAACTACAAGAAGAAAAATAGTCGAATTAGAAAAAAAAGGAATATTAATAAAAAATAAAAAGTCAATTACTGTCACTTTAAAAGCAGGACTACTTCAAAAACCAGAAAATACAATTAATTCTTTCTCAAAAATTTTACAACATATTTCATTTTTATTATATAAAGAAACAGTAGTAAAAAATTATTATAAAAAAGAATTTTTTATAAAAAAAATAAACGAAAGATTTACTCAAATTTTAGGGATATTTTTGGATTACCAAATTGAATATGTACTTGCAAGAAAAGCGTTAGCCAATAACGATACAGAATTGTGGTTTATTACTGGCTCCTTACTTTACAATCAAATCATGTTTTTAAAAAAATCAGAAAAAAAAAATCATTATCAAAGAGAATGGATTGATGAAGTTTTAAAAGTTGGAAATAAAAAAGGAATGAATGCTATGTCAATAAGTGATCTTACAGGAATCCCAAGACCAACAGTGATCAGAAAATTAAAAATATTATTAAAACAAAAAGATATTTATAAAGACAATAATAATCTTTATTATATTACTAAAGGTAAATTAATTAATGAATTAAATAGACTCAGATTAAACAATATAAGAGAACTAAGTTCTGTAATATCAAGAATTAATAATATTATTTTTTTTTCTTAAATAGAAACAATTATTCCAGTTACAACTATAACTGCCGCAACAAGACCAAAGAAAATCGTTGATTCCATTTTTTCTTTTTTTTGTTCTGATCTAACTTTGTTTAAAAGAACGTTTATATCAACTCTTTTTTTTTTTGAAGAATCTTTTGATGAGTGAAGTTCACCTTCCGAGGTTTGGGTCTCAATTCCGTTATTTGTGATCTGCTCTCCACTCATATAAAATAAATTAAATCACATATAACTAGTCTGAACAATTGAATGACAGTCCAATTTGGGTTGATCTATAAATCTTGCTTAGAATAGATCTAATTTAGCAATTTTTATAATCTTTTTTGTTAAGGGGTTTTGTTAAAATTTCTGCTTCATATTTGTTTTTTTCAATTTCGATTTCAATTAAACCATTTTTTAAAGAATTTATATTTTCATCATTTTTTAAATATCCAAAAGCCAAGTTTTTATCAAAATTAAATGAATAATTTCCTGATGTTGTTCTACCAATAATTTTACCATTAAAGTAAATAGGCTCATCATGAAGCATCAATGGTTCGCCTGGTTTGCTGTTTTTCAAAGTTAACATTATAAATTGTTTCTTTTTTTTAATTTTAATTAATGATTTTTTACCTATAAAATCTATATTTTTTTTATGACTAATTGCAAAATTAAGACCTGCCTCGTATTGGTTTTCTTCGGGTGAAATATCATGTCCCCAATGTAAAAAACCACTTTCCATTCTCATAATATCCATTGCATGCATACCACAAAGACTTATTTGGTATTTTTTTCCTTTACTAACAATTAAGTTATAAATTTCTCTAGCATTAGCTTTTTCTATATAAAGTTCGTAACCTAACTCACCTACATATGATAATCTTTGGGTCCAAACTTTTGATTCATTGATTTTAACATATTTTGCAGTACCAAATTTAAAATTTTCATTAGAATAATCATCACTACTTAAATCCTGCATTAAATCTCTACTTTTTGGTCCAAATACACCAAGCACACAATAATCGTCTGTAACATCTAATAATTTAATATTTTTGGATAAATATTTTTCTATATGAAATTTATCATGCTCTCTATTAGCAGCAGCAGTAACAATTCTATAATTATTTTCTTTTAAACAAACAACTGTTAAATCTGTTTCAATACCTCCGTCTTCATTAAGCATTTGTGTATATGTGCATTTTCCAACTTCGTTTTTAATATTTGCTGTACAAATTTTTTGTAGTTCTTGATGAACAGTTTCGCCTTCTAAATCATATTTAGAAAAAGGAGTCAGTTCAAACAATCCAATATTTTTCCTTGCATTTTTTGTCTCAAATTCTGCAGATGGATACCAATTTTGATAATTATACGAATATTTGTATTCTTTATTTTTCCCATTTTTTGCAAACCACATTGGTCTTTCGTATCCACCTGAGACTCCAAAACATGCTCCAGCTTCTTTTAACTCTTCATGGTAAGGAACTAGTTTTTGATTTCTAGAAGTTTTATGTTGTTTATATGGCCAATGCATTCCATATAAATCTCCAAGTGTTTCGGTAATTCTTTCTTTTATAAAATTAATCTCAGAGTGAAAGTTTTGAAATCTTTTAATATCATAAATAAATAAATCTTCATTTATATGACCATTCATTAACCACTCTGCTGTAACTTTGCCTACTCCTCCGCCACTTCCAATTCCAATGCTATTCAGTCCACAACATGCAAATAAATTTTTTAATCCTGGCACTTCTCCTAAAAGTGTATTTGTATCAGGTGTAAAAGACTCTGGACCCGCAAAAAATTTTCTAATTCCAGCTTTTTCTAAAATTGGGACTCTCTTTAAAGCTGCTTCTAAATAAGGTTCAAAATGTTCAAAATTTTCTGGAAATTCACCGTAGGAAAAACTTTCTGGAACTCTATTAGTTTTATTAAATGCAGGAATCGATTTTCCTTCAAATATTCCAATTAACATTTTTCCCGCATCTTCCTTTAATTTACTAAAATCTTTAGACTCTATAGTGCAACCAGGAGTATCATCTTTTGGATAAAAGTATAAAATTATATTTTTTTTTTTAACTTTGTTTAACTCAAAAATATATCCATCTGTACTTTGAAGTTTAAAATTAGGCGCTTTATTATTTGTTTTTAATTTCATAATTTATAAATTGAATATACTAAAACTATATTGTGTCAATGGGGCTCATTGTAATTTAATTTAAGATTTATAATATAATTTTATGAGAAGAAATTTTTTAAAATTAATTAGCACATCAATATTTTCACTAATATTTTTGCCATATAAATTTTTATACTCAGCAACAAAAAAAATAATAAATCAAAATTTAACTGATCAGCAAAAAAATATACTTTTTAATGAAGGAACCGAACGTCCATATTCTAGTTCTTTGCTTTACGAAAAAAGAGGTGGTTTTTATCACTGTGCTAATTGTGACGCCAAATTATTTAGCTCTAATTCAAAATACGATAGTGGAACCGGATGGCCGTCATTTACCGAGTCTCTTCCAGGGGCATTTAAAACTAAAATTGATTATTCGTTTGGAATGAAAAGAGTGGAATATCATTGTGCAACATGTGGAGCACATCACGGACATGTATTTGAAGATGGACCTGGCGAAAATGGTATGAGATTTTGCAATAATGGTCTTTGTTTGATTTTTAAACCAACAAAATAAAAAGGATCATCTGTTGCCATCTGCATAATAATGTTAATGATTGTCATTATGACGTTCTATTAATGTATCTTCTAAAATACTGAAGACAGTCTGTTTAAAGCAAACATTCCTGGATCATCTAAATTCATAGTTTTATCTTCAAACATTCTAGCTCTACCTATTTTTATTTTTTTACCTTTAAAGTTATCCAAAGCTTGTTTTGTTGATGATTTAAATACTTCAGCGTAATTCTGATTATCCTTAAGATTTTTAATTATTAAATCTAAGCTATCCGCAATAGTTTTATCCCCAAGATTAGTTTTACCTCTTTCAAGTATTGTTTTTAAAGCTGTTTCAAAAATAGCTACAATGTCTTCATGATTGCACACAGTTTTTCCTTTTAAATTTTTTGAAATATTCATAAATGAAAATGCAATTAAAGTGCCAAAACTAGATCCAGATTTTTTGACAAAAGCCTGAGAGCAAAGCATAAAATTTGTTCCCATATCATCACTGAATTTACTAATACTATTATTTATCTCTTCTAAGCCATGTAAGACAGTTACTCCTAAGTCACCATCACCTATTTTTCCATCAGCTGAATTAAAATCATCATAAGAATTTTTTGCTTCTTCCAATAATTTTTTAAAAATATTGGTTAAAACTTCTTTGTTAAGCATTTAATTTTTTAAGATCATCAGCAATATTTGCTGGAATATTAATCATTTTATTAATATTTTTTTTATATCTTAGTTGTTTACATTGACCAGGATACAAAATTTCTCTTACACCTTTTATTTTAGGTAGTTTTTTTATTCTTTTAATGTTTTCTTTTATTCTCTCGCTATAATTTCCTACAAAAAGATTAGGCTTCATCACAAAAAATAAATGACCAATATTTTGTGGTCCTGAAAAATCATCAAAAGGATCTTTTACTTTTCCTCCATGATTTCCACCTGTAAAGACACCACTTAATATATCAACCATCCATGCAAGTCCCGAACCCCTAAAACCTGCTATGGGTAATTGAACACCTGTTAATGCTTTTTTTGCATCGGTGGTTGGTTTGCCAAATTTATCCAAAGCAACTCCTTCGGGTATTTTTTTTCCAGTTTTTGCAGCAACTCTTATTTTACCTCTATTGATCACTGAAACAGATGTATCTAAAATAAAAGGAATTTTTGATGATGTTGGTGTTCCAAAACATATTGGGTTAGTTCCAAATAAACTTTTTTTTGCTCCATGGGGCGCTATTGCTGGCGGTGCATTAGTAAAACAAAAAACAATTAAATTTTTCTTAACTGCTTGTTCAGCATAATACCCCGACAAACCATAATGACCACTGTTCTTAATTCCTACTAATCCTATTCCTGTTTTTTTTGCATTTTTAATTGCTTGTTTAATTCCAATGTCTGCAGCAACGAAACCAATGCTATTGTTAGCATCTATTTGACTTATTGATTGAGAAATTTTTTTAATTTTAATTTTAGGAGTTGGATTAATAACTTTTTTTTTTATTCTATCACAATACATTTTTAGTCTTGAAAGACCATGAGAGTGAGCACCAACTAATTCAGCATTAATTATTGCATCAGCTGATATTCTAGCATGATTAGAACTAAGTTTATGTTTGGCAAAAATTTTTTTTACAATTAAAAGAATTTTTTTATTTTTGGCGTTCAACTAATTCCTCAATTATTTTCTTTGTATTGTATTTTTGTTTCCAATTTGGATAATGTTTTTTAAATTTAGATAAATTTGAAATATACCATATATGATCTCCGACTCTTGGTTTTTTTATTATTTCTCTTTTAATTTTAATTTTTGTTAAATCTTCAACCAAATCCAAAGCTTCAATTATGGAGCAATTTGAAAATCTTCCTCCACCCATATTATAAACTTCACCTTTTCTAGGCTTCTTGTAATATTCCCAAAAGCAATTTACTAAATCTTCGCTATGTAAATTATCTCTAACTTGTTTACCTTTATAGCCGATTAATGAGTATTTTTTTTTGGTTAAAGATAATTTTACAAGATAAGATAAAAAACCATGCAATTTAGCACCACTATGATTTGGACCAGTAATACAACCACCCCTAAAACTTACAGTTTTCAATCCAACATTTTTTCCATATTCTTGAACAATTAAATCTGCATAAGTTTTTGATACTCCAAAAAAACTATGTGTACATTCATCAATTGAAAATTTTTCATCAATGCCTTTAAAAAATTTGTCTTTTTTATTTAATTCCCACCTGGTTTTTTTTTCTATTATTTTTAATTTATTTGGATTATCACCATAAACTTTATTAGTAGACATAAATATAAAAGGAGCATCTGGACAAAAATTTTTTGTAAGCTCTAATAAATTTAAAGTTCCTGTTGCATTAACGTTAAAGTCAATTATAGGAAAATTTTTACCATAATCATGAGAAGGTTGAGCTGCACAGTGAATAATCAATTTAATGTTTTTAGAATATCTTTTAAAAATTTTTTTTAATTGGTTTATATTTCTAATATCTATGCTGTAATTTTTGAATTTTTTATTTGTTTTAAGAAGTCTATTTTTTACCCATAAAGTTGATCCATCTTTTCCGAAGAAGAATTTTCTTAAATTATTGTCTATCCCAATTACTTCAAAACCTTTTTTGCAAAAAAAATTTACAGATTCTGAACCTACGAGACCTGTTGAACCAGTGATTATAACTACAGACATTTTAGATAAATATATTAACCTTTTCCTCTCCAAGGAATTGTTTTATCAATTATTTTTCTAATTGTAACATCAAATAATAATCCTAACATACCCATTACAAAAATTGTGATCCATATAACTTCATATTGCATATATTTTCTAGCAACGTTTTCAACAAACCCTATACCTGAAGTTCCAGCTAAAAACTCTGCTGCAACCAATGTTCCCCAACACATACCCACAGCCACTCTTACTCCTGTTAATATTTCTGGTAAAGAATTAGGAAATATAACCTCTCTTAGTATTTGCCATCTTGATGCACCTAATGAATGTGCAGCGTGAATTTTTGATAGCTGTGTGCCTGATGCACCAGCTCTTGCGGAAATAATCATGATAGAAAAAGATACCATGAATAATAAAAATACTTTTCCCAAGTTATCAATTCCAAAAACAGTAATAACTAATGGAGCCCAAGCTAGAGGTGGAACTGGTCTGTATAACTCAACCAATGGATCAAAAAATCCTTTAGCAAATCTATTTAGACCCATAAACAGACCTAGAGGAACACCAAGAATAATACCAAATGTTAATCCTAAAAATACTCTTAAAAAAGAATCCCAAATATGCCCTGTTGGAACTGGAATTTTAAATGCTTCAAACTCACCTGTTACGATATCCAATACTTTACTTTTAAAGTTTGGCTTTACTGTACCGTCAGCACTATGAACTGGATATTTTCCAGGCATAATATCAGCGATCCAATCAGGTAATATAAATCCAACTATACGGTTTACTCCCATCATTTCATACCAAATCATTGGTATCATTTTAAATCCAATACTTGGTTTCAAAAGATCTCCAAAAATTCTAAATGTGTCAGAAGGTTTTGGAAGCCATCTTCCTGGGCCATCTTCTGCACAAGTTGGACCACTAGCAACAATAGTTCCTGCAGGAAACAATAGCATATCAATATAAATTAAATTTCCTTGCTCATTTTTTTGAACAACATCAAATTCTCTGATTGATTTTTCCATTTCATCCAAAGCGTTTGGTGGAAAAACACTTTCATATTCAATTCTTTGTCCAAGTTTTTTAATTTCTTTAATATAAGTCATTTCTAATTCCTGACTATCGTCTAGCCCATCCTTATATTTTTTAATTTCTGCTCTAATTTCTTCTAATAATTTTAGATATTCAGGATTATGATTTCTTAATGCAAAAAATTCGTCACTGATTTCATTTAATTCTTGTGCAGCAGTGTGAAATTTTAAACCTCTTTTACTTTCTGGTAGAGGAGGGACTTCCATTCCAGTTGCTCCCCAACCTAGTTGTTTTTTTAAAGCTTCTATTCTTTTATTTTCTTCTTCTATACTTTTAATTGGAGGATAACTTACTTTTTGAAAGTCTTCAGTTAACCAAGTAATCCTATTTGTTAAATCTTTAATTTTGATTTTTGTTTTTGTTTCTAAAAGTTTTTCATCAGTTAACAAAGGTATAGTTCTTTTTGTTTTATTGAGTAAATTTACAAATAATTCTTTATCTTCATTTTTTAAATCAGGTGAATTTTGAATAATTAATATTTTATTTTGTATATTTATATTCTCTCTTTTGATTAAAGCAGTACTTTTGTGTTGTCTTTCTTCAATAGGGAAAAGATATTTTAATGAAAGTAATGATTCATTAACTTTTGCAACTTGGCAAAGTTCATTTGCTGATTTTGGATAAAAAGCTTTTGCTATATCCCAAGAATAATAAAGCCATGACAGTAAAAGGAAACTAGATCCAACTATAACCCAATGCACCCCACCTTTTGCTCTTTCAGGATTTCCAAAAACAGCATCACTTTTTTCAGTTTTGACCAATCTTTGCCCATAAAGAATAGATCCTATAACAGCAAAAATAACTAAAAAAGTAATAATGCCAGTAATCATTTTAATTTTCTTTGCCCATTATTTCTTCTTCCATATCCCAAATCATTGACAATATTTCCTCTCTTTTGGATACAAACTCTTTATTGTTTTTAATTTCTCTTAAATCTTCTTTTAGTCCCATATTTGCAAAAGGAAGTTTATATTCTTTGTGAATTCTACCAGGCCTAGGAGCCATAACATAAACTCTTTCTCCTAATAGCAATGCTTCTTCAACCGAGTGAGTAATTAAAATAATTGTTTTTCCTGTTTCTTTCCAAATCTTTAAAACAAGAGACTGCATTTTTTCTCTAGTTAAAGCGTCCAGTGCTCCCAATGGCTCATCCATTAATATTAAATCTGGATTATTAATTAAGCATCTTGCAAGAGCTACTCTTTGCTGCATTCCCCCAGACAATTGATAAGTTGGAGTGTTTCCAAAACCTTTTAATCCAACGATATCGAGCCATTCTTCAACTTTTTCTGCAGTTTTTACTGGGTCTTCTTTTTTCATCCGTAAACCAAAGTTTACGTTTTCTGCGACTGTTAACCATTCAAACAAAGCACCTTGTTGAAAAACCATTCCTCTTTCAACACCTGGACCGTCTATTTCTTTATCACCAAGCGTTATATTTCCAGAAGTTGGACGAAGAAATCCAGCAGCAATATTTAATAAAGTCGTTTTTCCACAACCTGAAGGACCGAGTACAGTTAATAGTTCTCCTTTTTTTAATTTGAAACTTATATCTTTTAGAGCGTGAACAGTTTCTCCCTTAGGAGATTTGAAAATCATATTTAAGTTTTGAGAAACTAAATCACTCATAATAAGACTTTATATTAGAATTTTTATAAAAAAAATAGGCACCAATTTAAAAATTGGCGCCTATTTAATATTCTATTTACAACTCTTAGATTACGGAAGGAAACTAGTATCTACTACTTTCGAGTAATCTTTAAGAGCTGGGTTTTCAGATGTAGCAAACATGTTACCCATAACACTTAAATAAGTCATAAGTATTCCACCATCATTTAGATACTTAGACTTCATAGTTGCTGAATTAGGGAATTCAAATCCTCCCATCTGCTTTTTAGTTCCAGCAAGATCCATAGCTGCATCTTTTGCAATTACGTTCATATCTGATTTTCCAGCATTATATCTAGCATTTGCTTCGTGAGTTACTTCAACGAAAGTTCTAACCATTCCTGGATTCTCTTTTAGGAATTTGTTAGTTACTGAAGTAATATCAATACCAGCAATACCAGCATCTTGCGCTTCTTTAACTGTTAGTAATGAAGCACCTTTTTCTTTAGCTGCTTTGATAGATTTACCACCGAATAAACATGCCATTGCAACATCACCGTTAACAAATGCTGCAGATCCATCTTCTGGGTTCATATCAACAACTTTCATTTTAGAAATATCAGCTCCTACAACTCTCATTGTTTCTTTAAAAACATAGTCAGCCATAGTTCCTAAAGGTACAGCAACTTTTTGACCATCTAGTTTAGAAGCAGCATTACCTTTATCAATGCCTTTAGCTGCAACACATGTAGTTCCACCCATTCCGTATATAACTGCAATATCAACAAGCTTAATAGGTGCTTTAGCATTAACTGCGTTTACGAAAGGTGTTAAACCTTGTGAGTAAGATATATCAATATCGCCTGACAACATAGCTTCTGTCATCTCACCACCAGTTGCAAAGTTAGTCCATTTTACAGGCACACCCAAAGCTTTATCAAAAGTCTTTTTAACTTTTGCTTCTTGGTTTGGAGTTGCCCATTCTAAGAAGAATGCAACTCTAACTTCGTTTGCAGCAGCGTTAGCAACTGAAACAGATAAGTTAAGAGCAACTATAGTTCCTAGAATAAAACTAATTATTTTTCTCATTTAATCTCCTGTTTTTTAAATTTAAAAAAGTGATTAAATTAGAAAATAAGAGACTTGTAAATGATAGTTTATATGACCCCTAAGCGAAACTAATCATATACAACCTTAAAGTGTATAGTTTAAATTACGATTTTTATAGAGAGGTTTTAAAAATTAGTCTATGAAATCAAAGTTAAATTAACTAAAAAATTTTAAAAATTAAAAAAATTATGAGTTCTGAAAATAAATTTAAAATGCCCAATTCTCTTAATGAGCATTGGATGCCATTTACTTCAAATAAAGATTTTAAAGAAAATCCAAGATTAATAGTAGAAGCAAAAGGAGTGTATTTAAAAAATCACCAAGGACAAACCCAAATTGATGCGAGCTCAGGATTATTTTGTAATCCACTTGGCCATGGAAGAGAAGAAATTATTGATGCAATTACAAAACAATTAAAAACAGTAGACTATGCTCAACCGTTTCAACAAGGATTTGGAGGTTCATTTGAACTTGCAACAAAAATCTCAAAACATACACCAGGAAACTTAAATAGAATTTTTTATACTATATGCGGATCAACAGCCGTTGAAACAGCAATAAAAATTTCAATTGCATATCATAAAGCTAGAGGAGAAGGACACAGATATAGATTTGTTGGAAGAGAGAGAGCATATCATGGAATGAATATTGGAGCGACTTCAGTTGGAGGGATGGTTAATAATGTTAAGACATTTGCAAGTGTTTTAATGCCAGGTGTTGTTCATATAAGACACACACATTTACCAGAACATAAGTTTGTATCGGGACAACCAGAAACTGGAGCTGAGCTTGCGAATGATCTAGAAAGAATTTGTACAAATTTTGGAGGTGAAAATATTGCTGCATGTATTGTTGAACCTGTTGCTGGATCAACAGGAACATTAGTTCCTCCTAAGGGATATTTACAAAGATTAAGAGAAATCTGTGATAAACATGGAATACTTTTAATTTTTGATGAAGTAATAACTGGTTGGGGTAGAATGGGATCTGCATTTGGATCACAAGAATTTGGTGTTACTCCAGATTTAATGACAATGGCTAAAGCTACAACTAATGGAATTGTTCCAATGGGTGTTGTTGCATGTAAAGAAGAAATTTACGACGCTATTATGGATAATTCACCAAAAGGAACAATAGAATTATTTCATGGTTATACCTATTCAGGCATTCCGGTATCAGTAGCTGCAGCACTTGCTGTACAAGAAATTTTTGAAAAAGAAGATATATTTAAACGATCAAAAGAAATGGCACCTTATTTTCAAGAAGCATTATTTTCATTAAAAGATATTGACGTAATAGACAATATAAGAGGTTACGGAATGATGGGTGGAATTGATATTAAGATGGATAAAAAACCAGGTGTTGCAGGCTTCACTTGTTTTAAACATTGTTATGATGCAGGAGTAAATTTTAAAGCAACGGGAGATTGTTTGATTATAGCTCCAATGTTTATCTCTGAAAAAAAACATATTGATGAAATAATTGAAAAATTAAGAACCGGAATAAATAATTACGCTAAATCTAAAAAAAATTAATTCTCAATGAAAATTGGAGTTCCTAAAGAGATTAAACCTCAAGAAAATAGGATAGGTTTAACTCCAGAAAGTGTTAAATCTTTAGTTTCAAATGGTCATGAAGTTTTAATAGAAAATAATGGTGGGTTTGAAGCAGGATTTGATAATGATCAGTATAAATCTGCTGGAGCTAAAATTTTACAAAAAGCAGAAGACATTTTTAATGATTCAGAAATAATTGTTAAAGTTAAAGAACCGTTGTCAAATGAAGTAAAAATGATTAAAGAAAATCAAATTGTTTTTACTTATCTCCATTTAGCTGCCGCAAAAGAACTAACTCAAGGATTAATTAATTCAAAATCAATTTGTATAGCTTACGAAACTGTTACTGATGATAATGGTAGATTACCTTTGCTTGCTCCAATGAGTGCTGTCGCAGGTAGAATGTCAGTTCAAGCAGGAGCTCATTGCTTAGAGAAAAATCAAAAAGGAAGAGGATTATTATTAGGTGGAGCTCCAGGAGTAGAAGGTGGAACAGTGGTAATCTTGGGTGGAGGTGTAGTAGGAGAAAATGCAGCAATTATTGCAACAGGCATGAAAGCAAAAGTTCATATTGTGGACAAATCAGAATCAAGATTAAAAGAATTAACTAAAATATTTGGTGACAAAATAATTCCACAACAGAGTGATAAAATAGATTTAAAAAAATTAATCTCTGAAGCGGATCTTTTAGTTGGAGGAGTATTAATTCCAGGTGCAGAAGCTCCAAAATTAGTAACTAAAGATATGTTAAAATTCATGAAGAGAGGATCAGTAATTGTAGATGTAGCAATTGACCAAGGTGGATGTGTTGAAACAAGTAAGCCAACAACACATGCTGAACCTACATATATTGTTGATGATATTGTTCATTATTGTGTTGCTAATATGCCAGGTGGAGTTCCCAGGACTTCGACTATTGCATTAAATAGAGCAACTCTTCCTTTTCTAAACAAACTTGCTTCAAACGGTTACCAAAAAGCCTTTAAAGAAGACAAGAACTTTCTTGAAGGCTTAAATGTTTTCAAAGGCCAAGTTACTTATAAGGCTGTTGCCGATGCTTTTGGTCACTCTTTTGTATCTTCCTCAGATGCTATAAAATAAAATAAGAAAATGAAAAAAGAACTGCCAAGCAGTGCGAAAGTTGTTGTTATTGGTGGTGGTGTAATAGGTTGTTCAACTGCATATCATTTAGCAAAATTTGGTTGGAAAGACACGATTTTACTTGAAAGAGATCAATTAACCTCAGGTACCACTTGGCATGCAGCAGGACTTGTTAGTCAATTAGGACCTTCAGCTGGTGTAACAAAAATTAGAAAATATTCATTAGAACTTTATAAAAAATTAGAAAAAGAAGTCGATTTTTCAAGTGGATTAAAACTTAATGGAGCTTTATCTATAGCAACTACAAAAGGAAGATGGCAAGAATTAAAAAGACAGGCAACCACAGCACAGTTATTTGATGTAAATGTTGAGGTATTGAATATTGATAAGATAAAAAAAATATATCCAATAATAAATGAAAAAGATGTTTTGGGCGGAATCTTTATGCCTGGAGATGGTCAAGCTGACCCAATAGGAGTAACTAATTTGTTGGCAAAAGCCGCAAGAAAAGAAGGTGTTAAAATATATGAAAAATCACCAGTAGAAAAAATAATTAAAAAAAATGGAAAAGTAGCAGGTGTTGTTGTAAATGGGAAAACCATTGAATGTGAATACATTGTTCTTGCAACAGGAATGTGGTCTAGACAAATAGGAGAAGATACAGGTTTTAGCAT
>CACKXX010000014.1 GCA_902604265.1 uncultured Pelagibacteraceae bacterium
ACATCATTTTTTTTGATCCAAATTCCAATATTTTCTCTATCACTATAAGAATGAAGCATTAATTCTTTATTTTTAGTTTTAAAATTTTTTTCAAATGTATACTTATCATCGCCATATATAGGATGTCCAATAAGAGAAAGTTGTTTTCTTAATTGGTGTTTTCTTCCAGTTATTGGATTCATCTGTAATAACGAGCAGGTCGAATTTTTATCAATAACTTTATAAAAAGTCTTAGAATTTTCAATTATTTTTTTATTCCCTTCGTATCTTATTAAGTCTTGATCAAAAACTCCTTTGTTTGTTTCTATTTCTCCATAACATATTGCTAGGTAAGTTTTATGAATTTTTCTTAGTCTAAATAATGATGTAAATAATTTTGCTGTATCTCTATTTTTTGCAATTATAAAAACTCCAGATGTATCTTTGTCTAATCTATGAACAGAATAAGGTTTGCTGTTTGCAAATATTTTGCTTTTTGAAAAAATATCAATCAAATTTTTTTTAGATTTAGTTCCACCTTGAACAGCTATTCCTGATTCTTTGTTTACAACAATAAAATTTTCATTATCATCAATAATTAAATCTTCATTTTCTTTAATTACATCATTCGATGGTTTAAATTTTATTTTTTTCTGTATAATATTTTCTTCGAATTTAATGTTATAAACATTTATTATGTCCTTAACTTTTAGTTTGGTTGAGCTTTTAGTTTTTTTTTTATTAAGCTTTATTTTTCCTGCTCTAAGTGATTTTTCAATTAATCCTTGTGGTACATTACCTAGATTATTTCTTATCCATTTGTCAATTCGTGTACCTTCGTAAGAAAGTTCTACGATGTATGACTTATTCATCTATATTATGGATTTATGCTGCTGGGACTACTTTTTTTTCTTCTGTATTTTTCTTTGTTTCTTTTTTTTTTCTATCTACTCGTTTTGCTTCAACATCTCTATCTACAAATTCAATTATAGCTAATGGTGCATTGTCACCATATCTAAATCCTGCTTTAATAATACGTGTATAACCACCTTTTCTACTTTCATATCTTTTGGCTAATGTTTTTTTTACTTTATTCGCTGAATTTATATCTTGCAATTTTGAAACTAAAATTTTTGTGTTTTGTAGATTCTTTTTTTTTCCTAAAGTTATGATTTTATCTGCTTGAGGTTTTAATACTTTAGCTTTAGGAAGTGTTGTGGTTAATTGTTCATACTTAATAAGTGAATTAAGCATATTTTTAATTAATGCCTTCCTATGTTCTGAAGTTCTATTAAGTTTTTTATAACCCAATCTGTGTCTCATTATATAGCTTCCTCAAGTTTTTTAGATAATTCTGCAATGTTATCTGGTGGCCAATTAGGAATTTCCATGCCTAAATATAATGACATTGTATTTAAAACTTCTTTTATTTCATTTAATGATTTTCTTCCAAAATTAGGAGTTCTTAACATTTCACCTTCAGATTTTTGAACAAGATCTCCTATATAAATAATGTTATCATTCTTTAAACAATTCATTGATCTTACGGAAAGTTCTAATTCGTCAACTTTTCTTAATAAATTTTTATTAAACTCAGGTTCTGTTGGCTGTTCTCTAACAATTATTTCTTTTGGTTCGTCAAAATTGACAAACATTCCAAGCTGGTCTTGAAAAATTCTTGCAGAATAAGCAACAGCATCTTCGGCTGATATAGATCCATTTGTTTCCACTTCCATTGTCAATTTATCATAATCTAAAGCTTTACCTTCTCTGGCGGTGCTAACAGAGTATGAAACTTTTTTAACTGGACTGAAAAGTGAATCAATTGGAATCAAACCTAATGGAGGTTCATCGGGTTTATTCATATCCGCTGGTATATATCCTTTACCATTTCCAACTGTCATTTCCATATGAAAATTTGTATTTTCATCTAAATTACAAATAACCAAATCTGGATTTAATATTTCTATATCTGCAACTGAAGATATATCTGAAGCTTTTATTTCTCCTGGACCTTTAGCATCAAGTATAAGTTTTTTACTACTTTCTGTATTACTTTTTAAAGCAAGTGATTTTACATTTAAAACTATATCAGTAACATCTTCTCTAACTCCTTTAATAGATGAAAATTCGTGAAGAACACCATCAATTTGTATTGAAGTAACTGCAGTTCCTCTTATTGATGATAATAATATTCTTCTTAAAGAGTTACCTAAAGTAAGGCCATAACCTTTTTCTAAAGGTTCGGCTGTAATTTTTGCATAAGACTTATCATCACTAAGTTGAATATCAAGTTTTGCAGGTTTGATAAGTGATTTCCAATTTTTAATATTAACATTTGCAGTTTCCATCTACACTCTCCTTTTTTTTGGTGGTCTAGTTCCATTATGTGGCATTGGTGTTGTATCTTTAATTGAAGTAATTTTAAAACCTCTTGCTTGTAAAGCTCTTAATGCTGTTTCTCTGCCTGAGCCTGGACCTTTAACTTCAACGGATAAAGTTCTCATACCAACCTCTAACGCTTTAGCTGCAGCAGCATCTGCTGCTACTTGTGCAGCATAAGGTGTAGATTTTCTTGATCCTTTAAAACCTTTTTGTCCTGCAGAAGCCCATGAAATTATATTTCCTCTTGTATCAGAAATAGAGACAATGGTGTTATTGAATGTTGACTGAACATACGCTACACCATTTAAAATATTTTTCTTAGCTTTCTTTTTTTTTGAGTAAGAACTTTTTTTAATTGTTTTCGCTTTTTCTTGAGATTGTTCCTTGTTTTCTGTTTTTAATTTTTTTTCTTTTTCCATTAAATAATTTATTTTTTAAGAGGAGTTAATTTTTTTCCTGCTATTGCTATAGCTTTTCCTTTTCTAGTTCTTGCATTACATCTTGTTCTTTGACCTCTAACAGGAAGTTTTTTTCTATGTCTAGAGCCTCTATAAGTTGCCAAATCAATTAATCTTTTTATACTTAAAGAATTTTCTCTTCTTAAATCACCTTCAACTGTAAAATTTTTATCTATATATTCTCTTATTTTTAAAACTTGGTCGTCAGTTAGTTGATTAACTCTTGTAGATTTAGAAATTTCTAAATCTTTGCAAATTTGGTTTGAAAATCTATCACCAATTCCATAGATATACGTTAGTCCTATGTGAACTAATTTGTTTTGAGGAATGTTTATACCTGCTATACGAGCCATAATATTGAGATAAAAATTTAGCCTTTTATATAAGAAGTTCTTTTAAAGTCAATGTCTTAAAGCGTAAGAATTTGCTCAATTTTGCCTGAAATTATTGATATTTCTTCACCTCCATCGATTTCATAAAAATTAGGATTTTTTGAATAGAAATCTAAGACAGGTTTAGTTGTTTCCATGTAAGTATCATACCTTTTAAGAATAGTATTTGAGTCATCATCAGACCTTTTTTCTAAAATTTTTCTTCTTTCAATTCTTTTTATTATTATATCTTTATTTACATTAAGAAAAAAAATAAAATTGATTTTTTGATTGGAGCTGTCTAACATTAAATCTAAGTTTTTAGCCTGATTTAATGACCTAGGATATCCATCAAAGATTAATTTATTTTTTTTTTGAGGATCAAAGATGATATTTTTTATAAGCTTGTTAACTATATCGTCGGTTGCAAAATCACCTCTAGATATAATTTCTTCAATTTCCTTACCTATTTCTGATTTTTTTTTAATTTCATTTCTAAGAAGATCACCGGTCGAAACTTGAAACAGTTTAAATTTTTTTACTATATTTTGAGACTGTGTACCCTTACCTGCACCTGGAGGACCAAAAATTATTACGTTCACTTATTTACTATCTTCCAAATTTTGTTTTTTTAATTAATTGTTCGTATTGAGAACTCATAAGTCTTGTTTGTATTTGTGTAACAGTATCTATAGCAACAACAACAACAATTAAAATTGATGTACCACCCAAATAAAAAGGAATTGGATAATTAGCAATTAAAAATTCTGGCATCAAACAAACTAATGTTAAATATAAAGCTCCTATAGTGGTTAATTTGGTTAATATATTATCTATATATAAAGCAGTACTTTCTCCTGGTCTTATACCAGGGATAAATCCTCCATATTTTCTTAAATTTTCAGCAGTTTCTTTTGGATTAAAGGTAATTGATGTATAGAAAAAAGTAAAAAATATTATTCCTGAAGCATAAAGCAACATATATAGAGGTTGACCTTGTGAAAAAAAAGATATCACAGTTTGGAAACTATCATTTTGTGAAAAATTAAAGTTAGAAAAAGTTACTGGTAATAATAATAAAGCTGATGCAAATATTGCAGGAATAACACCAGCAGAATTTATTTTTAAAGGTAAATGAGATGAGTCACCGCCATAAATTTTATTCCCCATTTGTCTTTTTGGATAATTAATTAAAATTTTTCTTAATGCTCTCTCCATAAAAACTATAAACATGATTGTTAATACTAATAATACAAAGATAAAGATTATCATAGCTGTAGATATTGCTCCTGTTCTACCTAATTCGAATGTTGTAACAAGTGCCCTAGGTATCTCAGCAACAATTCCTGAAAAAATTATAAGTGATATTCCATTTCCAATACCTCTTTGAGTGATTTGCTCACCTAACCACATCAAAAATACTGTTCCAGCAACTATTGTTGTAACAGTTGTAATCTTAAAATAAATTCCTGGATTTATAACCAGATTAGCTGACGATTCTAAACCAACAGCTAAACCGTATCCTTGTATAGTGGCTAACAAAACTGTTCCATATCTTGTTATCTGAGTAATTTTTTGTCTCCCAGTTTCACCTTGGCTTTTTAAATTTTTAAAATAATCTGAAACTCCGGTTAATAACTGAACTATAATAGAAGAAGAAATATATGGCATAATTCCTAAAGCAAAAATTGCCATTCTGCTTATAGCGCCTCCTGCAAAAACATTGAACATTCCAAGCAATCCTTTTTGATTACTTTGCATCATTTGCTGCAATTGATCAGGGTCAATACCCGGTATAGGAACAAATGTTCCAAATCTATAAACAGACAATATAAATAATGTAAAAAAAATCCTATTTCTTAAATCATTAGAATGAGAAGTTTCGCTCATATAAAGTTAATTTTTATTATTTAGAATTATAGTTCCACCAATTTTCTCTAATTTAACTTTTGCAGATTTAGAAACAAAGTCAGCAACCAAATTAACTTTAAATTTTATTTCACCCGTTCCTAAAATTTTTATTTTTTTATAAGATTTGCCTAAAATGTTAGCTTTTTTTAATGCATCTAAATTAACTTTTTCTTTTTCATTTATTTTTTTTTTTACAATTAGTTCATTAATTTTACTTAAATTAATTATTGCTATTTTTTCTTTTTTAAGTGGGTTAAATCCTCTTTTTGGCAATCTTCTATACAAAGGCATTTGGCCACCTTCAAAACTTTTAATTGCAACCCCGCTTCGTGATTTTTGTCCTTTAACTCCTCTGCCAGAAGTTTTTCCCTTTCCAGAACCAATTCCACGGCCTACTCTTATTTTTTTAACTTTAACTTGCAATGTTGAATTTAAATTAGTCATTATCCTCTTTTTTCAATTATTTCTGAAATTTTTTTATTTCGTAAAATAGAAATGTTTTTTGGTGAATTTTGTTTTAAAAGTGCTTTCATGCAAGCTCTTATTACATTATGAGGATTTGCAGTACCTAAAGACTTTGCAACAATATCTTTAATTCCTAGCACTTCGCATACGGCTCTTACTGGACCTCCGGCAATGATTCCTGTTCCCTTTGGAGCAGCTCTCAATTTTATTTTACCTGCTCCATCTTTTCCATAAATATCATGATGGATTGTTCTACCTTCTCTAAGTGGAATTTGAATTAGTTTTCTTCTTGCAAGTTCATTGGCTTTTTTAATAGCATCTGGAACCTGTTTTGCTTTAGCGTGCGCTACTCCAATTTTACCGTTTTGGTTTCCTACCACAACCAAAGCAGAAAAACCAAATCTTCTACCCCCTTTTACTACTTTAGTTATTCTATTTATATGTACCAATTTTTCTAAATATTCATTACTTTTTTCCATAATTTAAAATTCCATTCCGTTTTTTCTTAAAGTTTCTGCAAATACTTTAACCCTGCCGTGATATTTATATAGACCTCTATCAAAATAAATCTTTGTTATTTTTTTATCTATTGCTTTTTTAGCTAAATTTTCAGCAACAATTTGTGATAGTTCAGTTTTATTTTTTTTCTTTAGTGATTTGATTGATTTTTCTTTTGATGATGAAGACAAAATAGTAATATTATTATTATCATCAATTATTTGTGCACTAATATTTTTTGCTGATCTTGATACGCTTAGTCTAAATCTTCCTCCTGAAGAAACTTTTTTAAGTTTGTTCCTAATTCTAAATTTTTTTCTATCCTTAGATTTAATTTTCATTATTTTTTCTTCCCTTCTTTTCTAAGTATATATTGACCTTGCTCTTTGATACCTTTGCCTTTATATGGTTCTGGTGGTCTGTAAGACTTTATTTTAGAAGCTATCATCCCTACTTCTTGCTTATCACTCCCACTTATTTTAATGATTGTTTGTTTTTCAACTAATATTTTTATAGAATCTGGTATATCAAAGTTGACATCGTGACTAAATCCAAGTTGCATGCTTAACTGCTTTCCCTTTAAAGATGCCCTATAACCTACGCCAGATAATTCAAGAGTTTTTGTGTAACCTTTGCTTGTTCCGATTATTGCATTATTAAGTAAACTTCTATTCATACCCCATAATCTTTTTGTATCTTGGTTAATATTTTTTGGTTTAATAGAAACTGATTTTCCTTCATCAATTTTTAAATCAAACATACTTGTATCTATACTTAAACTTTTTTTACCTAATGGACCTTCAATATTAAGTAGGTTTCCATTTAATATAACTTTTACTTTATCAGGAATTGCTATGTTTATTTTACCAATTTTTGACATTAAAATACCTTACAAATTATCTCACCACCAACCTTATTTTTTCTAGCATCAATGTCACTCATAACTCCTTTTGGTGTTGACACTATTGCAATTCCCAAACCATTATTAATTTTGGGAAGACTTTCGGCACTAGAAAATATTCTTCTTCCAGGTTTAGATACTCTTTGAATTGTACTTATTACTGGTGATCCATAATTATATTTAAGTTCAATTTGTAAAACAGTTTTGTTTTCAATTGAAGAAATTTTGTGATCAACAATGTAACCTTCGTTTTTAAGTACTTCTGCAATTTTTACTTTAAAATTAGAAGATGGTAATTCTACTTTTTTATGATTTCTTAATAGAGAATTTTTTATTCTCGCTAACATATCTCCAATAGGGTCATTTAAACTCATAATTTCCTTTCTACCAGCTTGATTTTACCATTCCTGGAATTTTTCCTTCTAGTCCAAGTTTTCTTAAAGCAATTCTTGATATTTTTAATTTTCTGTAAACACCATGTGGTCTTCCTGTTATTTGACATCTATTTCTAACTCTAATTTTAGATGAATTTCTTGGCATTTTAGATAGTTTCTGTTGAGCTTTAAATCTCTCCTCTAATGGTAGTTGCTTGTTCATAATTATTTTTTTAAGTTTTTTTCTTTTTGCATAAAATTTATTTGATAATTTTATTCTTCTGTTGTTTTTATTTACTGAACTTAACTTTGCCATATTTAATTACTCCTTGTTTCCTTAAATGGAAAATTGAATTTTTTTAAAAGCTCAAAACTATCTTTTTTCTTACTTGATTTGATAACTAAAGTTATATCCAAACCTCTAATTTTCTCTACTTTATCAAAATTTACCTCAGGAAAAATAATATGTTCTTTTATGCCGAAAGTATAATTTCCAAACATATCAAAACCATTTGGAGACAAGCCTCTGAAATCTTTAATTCTTGGTAAGGCTATATTTACCAATCTATCAATAAATTCATACATTTTATCTTTTCTAAGAGTAACTTTTAAACCTGCATTAGTATTTTTTCTTGTTTTAAAATTTGAAATCGATTTCTTAAATTTTGTAATGATAGGCTTTTGCCCAGTAATTGCTGCTAGGTCTTCTTGGCTTGATTTTAGAATTTTTGAGTCATTTCCATCAATACCTAAACCCATATTTAAAATTATTTTTTGAATTTCGGGCACCATATAAAGGTTTTTATAACCAAATTGAGTCATTAAGCTTGGTTTAATTTCTTTTTTAAATAATTCTTTTAATCTAGCCATTTTTATTTTTTTGCCTCTTTTTTATTTTCACTTTTCTTATTTTTAGTTTTTTCAAATAAGGAAAGATTTGAAATATTAATGAAATTTTCTTTTGAAATAATGCCGCCTTTCTTTTCTTTTGTAGTTTTAACGTGCTTTTTGACTATATTTATTCCTTTTACTTTTGCTCTATTATTTCTTCTATCTATTTCAATAATTTCACCATCTTTTTTTTTATCTTTACCTGTTAAAACTTTTACTTTATCTCCTTTTTTAATCATAATTAAATTACCTCGGGTGCTAGTGAAATTATTTTCATCTGCCCTCTTGTTCTAAGTTCTCTTGTTACAGGACCAAAAATTCTAGTTCCAATTGGCTCTCCTTTTTCGTCAGTTAGTACTGCAGCGTTATTGTCGAATTTTACTTTAGATCCATCATTTCTATGAATACCTTTTTTAACTCTAACAACCACTGCTTTATGTACCGATCCTTTTTTTACTTTACCTTTAGGTATAGCTTCTTTAACTGCAACAACTATTGTATCACCTATGCTTGCATATCTTCTTTTTGAGCCGCCTAAAACTTTTATACATTCAATTTTCTTTGCACCAGTATTGTCAGCAACTAATAATTCAGTTTGAACTTGTATCATTTTACATCTCCTAGTACTTCAAATTTTTTTGTTTTTGAACGAGGTCTACATTCAATAATTGAAACTTTATCGCCATTTTTAAACTTATTGCTTTCATCGTGAACACTGTATTTTTTTTTAGATTTTATTACTTTTTTTAGAACAGGGTGCTGATATTTTCTTTCAACAATTACTGTAATTGTTTTGTTTGGTTTATCACTTACTACAATTCCTTTTAATATTTTCTTAGGCATTCAATTTTTTTCCTAACATAGTTTTTAATCTTGCTATTGTTTTTTTTGTTTCATTAACTTGAGAAGGGCTTTTCATTTGTCCGTTTATTTTTTGAAATCTAAAGTTAAACAAATCTTTCTTTGATTTTTCTAAATTTTTTAAAATTTCATCTTTTGTTAATTTTTTTGTTTCTTTTTTTTTCATTTATATTCTCTTAATAAATTTACATTTGATAGGAAGTTTTGCTGACGCTTTATAAAGAGCCTCTTTTGCAACTTCTTCAGTAACTCCATCAACTTCAAAGAGTATTCTTCCAGGTTTTACGCGACATGCCCAAAATTCTGGTGAACCTTTTCCTTTACCCATTCTAACTTCTGTTGGTTTTTTGGAAACTGGAATATTTGGAAACATTCTTGTCCAAACTCTGCCTTGTCTTTTCATATGTCTTGTTAATGCAACTCTTGCTGCTTCTATCTGTTTGCCTATTACTCTTTCTGGCTCTATAGCTTTTAATCCATAAGATCCATAATTCATTAAATTACATCTTGAAGCATTGCCATGAATTCTTCCTTTGTGTGCTTTTCTAAATTTTGTTCTAGTTGGTTGTAACATAATTATTTTTTATTTGTTTCCTGACTAAATTCTTTTGTAAAAATTTCACCTTTATATATCCACACTTTAACTCCAATTATTCCATAAGTTGTTAAAGCCTCAGATTCAGCGTAGTCTATATCTGCTCTTAAAGTATGTGATGGAATACTTCCATCTCTTAGCCATTCTGTTCTTGCTATTCGTTTCCTCCTAATCTTCCACTTATTGCAACTTTAATTCCTTTTGCACCTAATCTTAAAGCTGATTGCATTGCTCTTTTCATTGCTCTTCTATACGAAACTCTTTTAACCAGTTGTTGTGCGATGTTTTCTGCTACTAGGTAACTATTTGTTTCTGGTTTTTTTACTTCTTTTATATTTAATATTACTTCATTTGTTGTTAATGAAGATAGTTTTCCTTTAATTTTTTCAATATCGCTACCTTTTTTACCAATAACAAAGCCGGGTCTTGAAGTGTAAATAGTTACAAAACATTTTTTTGAAGTTCTTTCTATCATAACCTTAGATACACCTGAGTTTACTACATTTTTTTTTACATATTCTCTAATTTTGAAATCTTCAATTAGATAGTTTCCAAAGTCCTTTTTTTTAGCATACCATACTGAATCCCAGCCTCTATTAATGCCTAATCTTAAACCTACAGGATTTACCTTTTGACCCATATTATCTCTTCTCCATATTTACTTTTTCTTTTTCAGCTAAAATTATTGTCAAGTTTGAATACGGCTTCATAATAGGCGAAGCTCTACCTTTAGCTCTTGCTCTAAATCTTTTCATTATAATTTGCTTTCCACAGTAAGCTTCTTTTATAAATAAATTATCTATATTATATTGAAAATTATTTTCTGCATTCGCTACAGCTGATGAAATAGTTTTTTGTACATCTTTAGAAATTCTTTTATCAGAAAAATTTAAATCTCTTATTGCTATGTCAACTTTTTTACCAACTATTGATCGTAATATTGGTTTAAGTTTTCTAGTACTGGATCTTACGTTCTTATTGACTGATCTAATAATTATATTATCTTTATCTTTATTTATTTTTTTTGACATATATATTATTTTTTATCCTCTTTTTTACCTGCATCTTCTTCGGCTTTTGCTTTTTTATCTGCCGGTGTATGACCAGAAAATTGTCTTGTTGGGGCAAATTCTCCTAATTTATGTCCAACCATGTCTTCTGACACAGTAATTGGAATAAATTTTTTTCCATTATATATTAAAAAACTAACTCCAACAAAATCAGGTATAATTGTAGATTTTCTTGACCATGTTTTTATTGGTTTTTTGGTAGGATCATTTTTTTGTTTATCAACTTTTTTGATCAAACTTTCTTCTACAAATGGTCCTTTCCAAACAGCTCTAGCCATAATTATTTTCCTCTCTTCTTTCTTCTTCTGACTATGTATTTATCAGTTCTTTTGTTATCTCTTGTTTTTAACCCTTTAGCAGACTGTCCAGTAGGCGAAACTGGATGTCTTCCTCCAGCTGATTTACCTTCTCCTCCACCGTGAGGGTGATCTACTGGGTTCATTACTACACCTCGTGTGTGTGGTCTTCTACCAAGCCATCTTGATCTACCTGCTTTTCCAATTTTAATATTTTTTTGATCTGGATTTGATAAAACCCCAATAGTTGCCATTGATCTTGAATCTATTTTTCTAACTTCTCCCGACGACATTTTTATCAATGAATAATTACCATCAATACCAGATATAATTACTGATGTTCCAGCTGATCTTGCAATTTTACCACCCGCGCCCGGTTGTAATTCTACATTATGAATATTTATACCAACAGGTATATCTTGTAGTGGTAAACAGTTGCCAATTTTAATTTCTGAATTAGGTCCATTTTGTATTTTGTCACCTATTTTAATATTTTGTGGTGCTAAATAGTAAAATTTTTGATTATCTTCAAATTTTACCAACATTATATGACATGATCTGTTAGGATCATATTCAATTCTTTCAACTTCACCTTTCATGTCAATTTTTTTTCTATAAAAATCTACATTTCTATATTTTTGTTTATGACCACCTCCATGATTTCTAGATGTAATTCTTCCTGCATTGTTTCTTCCTTTGGATGAATTATTAACTGATGTTAATGGTTTGTAAGGTTTACCTTTCCACAAATCAGATCTATCTGTCAATATAGTGCCTCTGCTGGATTTGGTGTATGATTTAAAAGATTTTAATGACATTTTATATTCCTGTAGTTAAATCGATATTTTGACCTTTTTTTAGCGTTATAATAGCTTTTTTAAAACCAGCAACTTTTACTTTTCTTCCACGAGTAATTTTAATTTTTGATCTTTTATTAATAATATTAATTTTTGTTACATTTACTTTAAATATTTTCTCTATATTTTTTTTTAAATTTATTTTATTTGCTTTATAATGAACTTTAAAAACAATTTTATTTTGTTCAGAAATATTAGTTGCTTTCTCAGTTATATGTGGAGCAATAATTTTATCGTATAAATGTAATTTCATTAAATATATCTCTTTTCAAGTTCTTTAATTGAACTTTCTGTAAAAATTAATTTTTTATGTTTAACTATATCGAATGCACTAAAATGATTTACGTCAGTTGATTTAACATTGGGGATGTTTCTTATAGATTTATCTATCTTATCTTTTGAATTTTTATCTAAAATCAGTAATGAATTTTTTGCATTAAATTTGGTAAGAATATTGTTCATTTCTTTAGTTTTTTTGATTTCCGTACTAAAGTCATTAAATATAATTAAATCTTTTAATTTAGTTTTTTCGGTAATAAGAGACGCAATACTTAATTTCTTTTCATTCTTGTTAAGTTTTCTTTTTTTATAATTTGACTGTCCTTTTGGACCGTGGGCAACTCCACCACCAACAAATATAGGTGCTTTTCTGCTTGCATGTCTTGCATTACCTGTGCCTTTTTGAGCATATATTTTTGCTGTTGAACCAATAATTTCATTTTTTTGTTTAGTTTTGGCTTTTCTTCCTTTGTAATTTGCATTTGTTTTATAAAGAACGTTGCTAACTAGTTGATTATTTATTTTAGCCGCAACGATTCTATCTGCTACTTCAATTGTCTCTTTTTTTCCATCAATTGTTATTTTTTCTATTTTCATTTTTATTTTTTCTTTTTATCAGGTATTTTTTTAATACGCTCAATCTCTGCTATTTTTTCATCCATTGTTAATTTTTTAATATTTTTTGCAGATTTCTTTACAAGAACTTCTGTATTTTTTGAACCTGGAATTGAGCCTTTTAAATAAAGTAAATTATTTTCATTATCTGATTTGACAATTTCAATATTTTGCATTGTTCTTACTTTATTACCCATATGGCCAGCCATTTTTTTATTTTTAAACACTTTACCTGGGTCTTGATTTTGACCAGTAGAACCGTGAGCTCTATGTGATATAGAGACACCATGTGAGGCTCTTAATCCTGAAAAATTATGTCTTTTCATTGCTCCAGCAAAACCTTTTCCTATAGTGGTTGATTTAATATCTACAAATTTTACATCTTTAAAAACTTCTAAGCCTAATTCGTTTCCTTCTTTATAGTTATCTAAGCTATCAACTCTAAATTCTTTTAATTTTCTTTTTGGTTCAGTATTTTTTTTTGTAAAATATCCTTTCATTGATTTAGAAAGTTTTGAATTTTTAATTTTTCCAAATCCGACCTGTACAGCTTTATAGCCTCTTTTGTCTTCTTGAACTAAATCAATAATTCTTCCTTTTTCCATTTTAACAACGGTAACAGGGACAGATTGACCAGTTTTGTAAAATTCTCTAGTCATTCCAATTTTTTTTCCTATTAATGCAATTTCAGACATATTTTATATTTTAATTTCTACATCTACACCTGAAGCTAAATCTAATTTCATTAATGCTTCAACTGTTTGAGGTGTTGGTTCTATTATATCAATTAATCTTTTGTGTGTTCTTGTCTCAAATTGTTCTCTACTTTTCTTATCAATGTGAGGTGATCTTAGAACTGTATATTTTTCAATTTTAGTTGGCAAAGGTATTGGTCCTTTAATATTTGCTCCAGTTCTTTTTACAGTATTCACAATTTCTTCAGTAGATTGATCAAGGATCTTATTGTCGTAAGCTCTTAATTTTATTCTAATATTTTGTTTATCCATTTTTAATTATCCAGTTTTTTTTGTAACTTCTTCTTGAACATTTTGAGGAACTTTGTCGTAATGATCAAAAAACATTGAGTATTGTGCTCTTCCTTGAGACATTGATCTTAAACTATTTATATATCCAAACATGTTAGCTAATGGAACCATGGCTGTTATTACAGTAGCATTACCTCTTTGCTCTTGGGTGTTTATTTGTCCTCTTCTACTATTTAAATCACCGATAACATCTCCCATATAATCTTCTGGTGTAACAACTTCGACTCTCATTATTGGTTCTAAAAGTTTAAGTGTACCTCTATTGCAAGCCTCTTTAAAACATTGTCTTGAAGCAAGTTCAAATGCCAAAACACTTGAGTCTACGTCATGGTGTAAACCATCTAAAATTACTACTTTATAATCAATTAAAGGAAAACCTGCTAGAATTCCTCCATCCGCAACTGTTTCTATTCCTTTTTCAACTCCTGGTATAAATTCTTTTGGTATAGCTCCACCTTTTATTTTACTTTCAACTTCTCTTCCTTTGCCTGGTTCTAATGGTTCGACAGATAATTTGACTCTCGCAAACTGACCTGCTCCTCCGCTTTGTTTTTTATGTGTGTAGTCAAATTCAGCAGCGTTTAATATAGTCTCTCTATAAGCAACTTGTGGGGCACCTACGTTTGCTTCTACTTTAAATTCTCTTTTCATTCTATCTACAATAATGTCTAAGTGTAATTCTCCCATTCCTTTAATTATTGTTTGCCCTGATTCTTCATCAGAAGTAACTCTAAATGATGGATCTTCCTTGGCTAATCTTCCAAGTGCTTCTCCCATTTTTTCTTGGTCAGCTTTTGTTTTAGGTTCTACAGCAATTTCTATAACTGGATCAGGAAATTCCATTGGCTCTAGCAAAACTGGATTATCTTCATTTGCTAAGGTGTGTCCTGTAATTGTGTTTTTTAACCCTGCTAATGCAACAATATCTCCTGTATTGGCTTCTTTAATATCTTCTCTAGAGTTCGCATGCATTAATAGCATACGCCCAACTCTTTCTTCTTTTTCTTTGGAAGTATTGTAAATACCCGTCCCAGATTTTATTGTACCAGAGTATATTCTTATAAAAGTTAATGTACCAACAAATGGATCGTTGGCGACTTTAAAAGCTAAAGCTGAAAATGGTGCTTTATCATCAAATTTCATTTCTAATTCTTCTTCAGAGCCTGGCTTTGTCCCTTTAATTGAACCAATGTCCTCTGGACTTGGTAAATAATCTACAACAGCATCTAATAAAGGTTGAACACCTTTATTTTTAAATGCAGAACCAGTTAAAACTGGAACAAAACTGAAATTTAAGCATCCTTTTCTAATACATTTAATTAAATCTTCACTTTTAATTTCATCTCCATTTAAATAACTTTCCATTAGTTTTTCATCTTGTTCAACTGCTGTCTCAACAAGTTCTTGTCTATATTTTTCACTAATTTCCTTTAGATCATCTGGTATGTCTTTTTCTTCCCATGCCGCTCCTAGGTCTTCATTTTTCCATACAATTGCTTTCATTTTTACTAAATCAACAACTCCTTGTAATGAAGCTTCAATTCCTATTGGTATTTGCATAACTAAAGGTTTTGCTCCTAATCTGTCCTTTATCATTTCAACACATCTAAAGAAATCTGCACCTGTTCTATCTAATTTATTAACAAAACAAATTCTAGGAACTTTATATTTATCCGCTTGTCTCCACACTGTTTCAGATTGAGGCTCAACACCAGCAACTCCATCAAAAACAGCAACTGCTCCGTCTAAAACTTTTAGTGATCTTTCAACTTCAATAGTAAAATCAACATGGCCAGGTGTATCGATAATATTAATTCTGTGATCTCTCCAAAAACAAGTTGTAGCGGCTGATGTGATTGTTATTCCTCTTTCTTGTTCTTGTTCCATCCAATCCATTGTTGCTGCGCCATCATGAACCTCACCAATTTTATGACTTTTTCCTGTGTAATATAAAATTCTTTCAGTTGTAGTGGTTTTCCCCGCATCAATATGTGCCATGATACCAATATTTCTATATTTGTTTAACGTATGTGTTCTAGGCATAATTTTTTACCATCTAAAATGAGCAAAAGCTTTGTTGGACTCTGCCATTTTATGAGTATCTTCCTTTTTTTTTATTGCTGATCCTCTATTTTGATATGCGTCAAATATTTCATTAAATATTTTATCTGACATATTTTTATCTTTTCTTTTTCTTGAGGCGTCAATTAACCATCTTAATGCTAAAGCTTGTGATCTTTTTGCTTTAACTTCAACTGGTACTTGATAAGTAGCTCCACCAACTCTTCTAGATCTTACTTCTACTGTAGGTCTAATATTATTTATTGCTTGATTAAAAACAGTAATTGGTTCATCTTTTGATTTAGATTTTATTTTTTCAATAGCATCATAAACTATTTTTTCTGCAACAGTTTTTTTACCATCATACATTATTGAATTAATTAATTTCGGAATAATTGATGATTTATACCTTGGGTCAATTATTTGAATTTTTTTTGGTGCTTTTCTTTTTCTTGACATAATAATTTATTTTCCTTTTTTTGCACCGTATTTAGATCTTTGTTGTTTTCGCGCTGTTACTCCCTGGGTATCAAGATTACCTCTTAAGATATGATATCTTACTCCAGGTAAGTCTTTAACTCTCCCTCCTCTAATCAATACAACTGAATGTTCTTGTAAATTATGGCCTTCACCAGGAATATAAGAAGTAACCTCGTGTCCATTTGATAATCTAACTCTTGCAACTTTTCTTAATGCTGAATTTGGTTTCTTTGGAGTAGTTGTATAAACTTTTACACAAACACCTCTTTTTTGTGGAGACCTTTCAAGCGCAGGAACTTTATCCCTGGACTTTTGTTTAATACGTTTTTTTTTTAACAATTGGTTTATTGTTGGCATAATTTTTAAATATTTAATTTTTTGATGAAATTGACTGTGGTTTTCATTGGCAGCGTTTAGTACTCAAGTACTACATTCCAACCAAAAAATTATCGCCAAAATACTATAGAAATGTATTTTGTCAAATTAAATTGCTACAATAATTAGTCTATTTCTATTGATTTACTTGGTTTTCTGAAGGTTCTATCTTATCTTGCTCAGATAAAAATTTTTTATCATCATCAAGAGCTTTTTTATTCCAATCAGATTTCACTGATCCAGTTCCAGCTGGAACAAGTCGACCAACGATAACATTTTCTTTTAGTCCAGACAATGTATCAACTTTACCCTTAATAGCTGCATCAGTTAAAACTCTAGTTGTTTCTTGAAATGATGCTGCAGAAATAAATGACTCTGTTTGTAAAGAAGCTTTTGTTATCCCCATTAAAACTCTTTCGCCAACAGCAGGTTTTTTTCCATCTGCTTTTAATTTTTCATTCATGCTTTCAAATTTAATTCTATCTACTATTTCACCAGGTAATATATTTGAATCACCACTTTCTTTAACCTCAATTTTTTTCAACATTTGTCTTAAAATAGTTTCAATATGTTTATCGTTAATTATAACACCTTGTAGTCTATAAACTTCTTGAACTTGGTTTACAAAATAATCTGTTAACTCCTCAATACCAAGAATTCTTAAAATATCATGTGGCAAAGGTTGTCCATCAAGTAAATATTCACCTTTATTTATTTTTTCTCCTTGGTTAAAGTTAATATGCTTTCCTTTAGGAATTAAATAATTTGAAGTTTCTCCTTTATCAGAAACTATTGATATTTTTTGTTTACCTCTAACTTCTTTTCCAAATATTACTTTACCATCATTCTCTGCAATTATTGCGCTATCTTTAGCTTTTCTAGCTTCAAATAATTCTGCTACACGTGGCAAACCTCCAGTAATATCTTTAGTTTTGGATGTTTCTTTTGGTAATCTAGCGATCACATCACCCGCAAAAATTTTCTTACCATCTTCTACAGATAATATCGAATCTGGTACTAAATAGTATCTGGCCTCATTGTCATCAGCCTTCTTTATAACATTTCCTTTATCATCTCTTAAAGTTATTCTAGGTTTTAAGTCTGTATTTTTTGATTGAGTTTTCCAATCAATTACAGTTTTGGTTGATATACCTGTTGCATCATCCAATGTTTCAGATATTGAAACACCATCTATTAAATCTACATAATTAGCTGTGCCACTTTTTTCCGCTATAACTGGAGTTGTGTATGGATCCCATTCGCAAATTTTAGTATTTTTTTTAATTTTTTCACCATTTTGAAAAAATAATTTAGAACCATAAGGAACTTTATAAACTGCTATCTGTAAACCATTATCATCCTCGATAGAAAGTTGCGTATTCCTTCCCATTACAACCATATTTTTTTTTGAATCTTCTAGTAAATTTGTATTAATTACTTTTAGTGTACCTTCTGATTTTGTCACTATTTGTGAATCTTGTTTTATTGAAGCTGTACCACCAACGTGGAATGTTCTCATTGTTAACTGTGTTCCTGGCTCACCAATAGATTGGGCTGAAATCATACCAATAGCTTCTCCTACATGTACTGTTTTACCTCTAGAAAGGTCTCTACCATAGCATTTTGCACAAACACCTTCTTTTAAACTACATGTAATTACGGAATGTACGTTAATAAATTTTACACCAGCTGCATCTATTTTTTCACATGCTGCTTCATCTATCATCTGTGATTTTTTTATTATAACCTCACCTGTAATTGGATTTTTTATATCTGCAGCTGCTACTCTACCCAAAACTCTCTCCGATAAACTTACAATTACATTTCCACCTTCAATAATTTCTGACAATTGAATAGAACCGGGTTTGTCACATTTTTCAGCAGTTATTGTTAAATCTTGAGCTACATCACATAATCTTCTCGTTAAATAACCTGAGTTTGCAGTTTTTAAGGCTGTATCGGCTAGACCTTTTCTTGCTCCGTGTGTAGAATTAAAATATTCTAAAGCAGTCAAACCTTCCTTAAAATTAGACGTTATTGGAGACTCAATAATTTCTCCGGATGGTTTAGCTATTAAACCTCTCATTCCAGCTAATTGTTTCATTTGAGCTGCTGATCCTCTGGCACCACTATCCGCCATCATAAATACAGAGTTAATTTTAAGACCATCGTCTGTGGCTTCTGTAGCTGATATTCTTTTCATCATTTCTGTTGCTACACGATCAGTACATTTTGACCAAGCATCAACAACTTTATTATATTTTTCACCTCTAGTAATTAGACCTTCCGAGTATTGAGTCTCGTAATCTGAAATTAATTTTTTTGTTTCATCAATAAGCTGTTGTTTATTTTCTGGTATAACCAGGTCATCTTTACCAAATGAAATACCTGCTTTGAAAGCATGTTTAAAACCAAGATCTTTTAATTTATCACAGAATATAACTGTAGATTTTTGACCACAGAATCTAAAAACATGATCAATTAACTCTGAAACTGTTTTTTTTGGTAAAAGTCTATCTACTAGAGAAAATTTATTATTTAAATTTTTTGGTAAAAGATCTGCTAATAAAAATCTTCCTGCGGTGCTAATATGCTTTTCATATTTTGTATTTCCATCTTTATCAACTGTAACAAATCTAGATACTATCCTTGAATGAATTTTTATTTCTCCTGATTCTAAAGCATGTTCAATTTCTGAGTTATTTACAAAATATCCTTCAACTTTTTTAGTTTGATAAGGCTGCTGAGATAAATAGTAAATTCCTAATATCATATCTTGGCTAGGTACAATTATCGGTTTACCATTAGAAGGGCTAAGAATATTGTTAGTTGACATCATTAGAACTCTTGCTTCTAATTGCGCTTCTAAACTTAATGGAATATGAACAGCCATCTGATCTCCGTCAAAATCTGCATTGAAAGCTGCA